>CAMDQL010000024.1 GCA_945905915.1 Flavobacterium psychrophilum | reverse complement strand
TAACATTGAACTTGAAGTTTACATTTTGGTTCACAATTAAAGCACCAGCGCTATTTCTTACAGTTGCTTGGTAATTTAAGCCTTGTGGTGCTTGAGCGAAAATTGCTGTTGTGGCAATTAATGCTAAAATGGTGTATAGTTTTTTCATTATTTCTTAATAATTTTAT
The DNA here is from genome assembly GCA_945905915.1 of Flavobacterium psychrophilum. Classification (GTDB taxonomy): domain Bacteria; phylum Bacteroidota; class Bacteroidia; order Flavobacteriales; family Flavobacteriaceae; genus Flavobacterium; species Flavobacterium psychrophilum_S. Next base: position 21,781 of record CAMDQL010000024.1, on the reverse strand, counting down.
ACGTATTTTTTTTATGGTTTGTTGTATCTTCAATTGTTACCAAGTATATGCCTTGCGAATAACTTGATACATCTAAAGGAACTTCTTTTTCAATAGTTCCAGAATATATTTGTTTGCCATTTATATCGGCAATCTGTATTGAAAATGAGTTGTATTCAGGATGTGTTACATACAAAGATTGAGAAGTTGGGTTAGGATATACCTTAATTTCTACATTTAAAGATACATCATCAATACTCAATGCTTGAATATCCATTGCAGGATAATAACCATTACCTAATTGATTGCCTCCAGCAGTCATCAATCCGACTACAGTTTCTCCTGTTGTCCAAGATACTTTAAGGTTAGAATTTGTTTGAGTTTTTCCTGCTGTACCGATTACTTGCTTAGAAATGGATTGTGAGAAGCTCAATGTGCTTACTAACAAAATGAATATTAGCTTTTTCATAAAAAAATAATTTATTAAATTTAATTTTTATTTTATAGTAACAATGTATAAAGTGAAATATTTTAAAAAATAGGTCATATACTTAAATTTTAATTGAAAATAGAATCATTAATCAAGACCATTTAATAATAAAAAATTAATTAAAGTTATTTTTAAAAGTAGAAGGAAAGTAAAATTAAGTTCTTATCATAGAAAAATATTTGACCATCAATAGTTTAAGCGATTTGAAGTAAAATATTTATTTTTTTCTTTGCAAGTATGAAGTTTAGTCTTATATTTGCACCCGTATTTATACATGGTGGTTGTAGCTCAGTTGGTTAGAGCATCGGTTTGTGGTACCGAGGGTCGCCGGTTCGAGCCCGGTCTTCCACCCCTTAATTATGAAGCTCCGAAGTAATTCGGAGCTTTTTTTATGCAATAAAAAAAGCCTTGAAATATTTCAAGGCTTAAATTTATTTTAGATTAGTTTTAGAACGCTAATTTAACCGTTAAATCAAAATCATCAGAAATTGCTCTATCTCCTAAATCAGAGAAGAAACTTCCTGAACCATATTTGATATCATATTTTGTTCTGTTCACTTTTAAGGCTGCTGTTGCAGTATTTTCAGCTACGTTTAATTCAAATTTAACTGGTTCAGTTTTTCCTTTGATGGTTAAATCTCCAGTTACAGAATATACATTAGCTGATTTTTCACCAATAGATTTGATTGCTAAAGTAGCTGTTGGATATTTTTCTATACCAAAGAAATCATCTGATTTTAAGTGAGTATCTAAATTTGTTTTTCCTTTTCCTTCTAAATCGGTTGTGTTGATGGTTGTCATGTCAACTGTAAAGTTTCCACCAACTACTTTTTTTCCTTTGAAAATTAAGGTACCTTCTTTCAACATAATGTTTCCAGAATGTTCACCTGTTACTTTTTTCCCTACCCAGTTAACGGTACTTTTTGCTGCGTCTACTTTTTTGCTTACTTGTGCAAAAGACGTTACCGATACGAAAGCTATTAAAGCTACTGCAATTGATTTTAAATTTTTCATGTGTAATTGTTTTTAAGTGTTAAATTAAATATTAAATAGTTTCAAATAATTCTTCTGTTGATTTTCTAACTTTAGCTAAATGTTGTGTTGCATCGTCTTCATGTCGATAGCCTACTGCAGCAACTAAAGAAGCAGAATATCCTAATGCTGTTAAGCCTAAAATTTCGTTGTATTTTTCCGGTTGAAAGCCTTCCATTGGTGTAACGTCAATTTTTAATTCAGCAGCGGCATTTAATAAATTCCCTAATGCTAAATACGTTTGTTTTGACGTCCAAATCGCTTTTTTCTCTTGTGGTAAGCCTACAAGGCTATTCTTCATAAAATCGCCATAACCTTTCACAGCTTCCATTGAAATTCCTCTGGTTTGGGCAATAGTTTCTAAATAATGATCAATGTGTTCTTCCTGAACATCTACATTATTAGCAAATACAAAAAGATGTGAGGCATCAACAACTTGACTTTGTCCCCAAGAAGCCGGTTGTAATTCCGTTCTAATGGCTGGGTTTTCAATAATAAATACTTTATATAATTGTAAACCATAAGAAGAAGAACTCAATCGAATGGCTTCTTTTAGAAATTCTAAATCAGCAGGTGCGATTTTTTTTGTGGCATCAAATTTTTTTGTGGCATAACGCCAATTTTGGTTTTCGATAAAATTGTTTTTCATAATATATATTAATTTCTAAATTTTTCTAATAGGGTGTTCAATTGGGCTAATTCTTTTTCAGAAAGATTATTGCCAAATTTCTTTTCATGTGCTTCAACCAAAGGATCTAACTGTTTTAACAACTCCATTCCCTTGGGTGTAATGGTTATTTCCATTTTTCTCCTGTTTTGAGGACAAATTTCACGTAACACCAATCCTTTTAATAAAAGTTTATCAACTAATCGGGTAGTGTTGCTGGTTTTGGCAATCATCCGTTCTTGAATCGTACACATATTTACCGCATTTCCTTTTTGACCTCTCAAAATTCGCAATACATTGAATTGCTCAGCCGAAAGATCAAACGGTTTCAGCAGTTCATTAAATTGATCAGCAATGACATTTTGAGTATACATTACATTAAGCAATGCCTTTTTTTCTTGTGCCATTGGAAAAGTGGTTTTTATGATTTCTTCAATTCGCATACGTACTCTAATATTTGTAGGTACAAATGTAGTATATTTTTTAGTTGTATATACAAATGTGTGTTAATTTTATATTAAATTTTTGAATTTCGTTTTTTATAGTATTTTTGATAAAAATTTTAAGCAATGAATTTAGAACAAAAAGAGTGGTGGAGTCAGTTTTTAAACGATGAACACGGAATCATTATTGATGTGCGCACAGAAGATGAATTTGAAAGCGGAAAAATTCCTGGTTCCTTAAATATAGATATTTATAAAGGACAAGGTTTTATTTATGAGATTGAAGAGTTGGATAAATCCAAAAATTTCTATGTGTATTGTGCGGCGGGAGTGCGCAGTGCAAATGCTTGTGGGGTAATGCAACAACTTGGCCTTGAAAATGTATTTAATTTAGTAGGTGGTTTTTCTAATTGGGAGGGACCAACAGATTAATAAAAAAAATATCCGCTACTAGCGGATATTTTTTTAAATCATTATTTCTTATAAAAAGGCATTTTAACCACTTTAGCTTTGATATCTTTATTTCGTATTCGAATATAAATTTCTGAATCTGGCGTTGCTAGGGCAGTAGGTACGTAACCCATACCAATAGCGATACCTAATGAAGGTGATTGTGTTCCCGAAGTTACAATACCCACTACAGTTCCATTAGCATCACAAATTTCATAATCGTGACGAGGAATACCTCTTTCTACCATTTCAAAACCTACTAATTTTCGAGAAACACCCGCTTCTTTTTGTTGTTTCAAATTTGCTGAATTGGTAAAATCTTTATCAAATTTTGTAATCCAACCTAAACCTGCTTCTAATGGCGAAGTCGTATCGTTGATGTCGTTTCCGTATAAACAGAATCCCATTTCTAAACGTAAAGTATCACGAGCCGCTAATCCGATAGGTTTAATATTGAAAGATGCTCCCGCTTCAAAAACTTTGTTCCAAATGTGTTCGGCATCTTCGTTTTTAAAATAAATTTCAAATCCGCCCGAACCAGTATAACCTGTTGCCGAAACTATTACGTTTTGCTTTCCGGCGAAATCACCCATTTGAAACGTATAATAACCCATGTTTGCCAAATCTATATTGGTTAACGATTGCATTGCTTCCGCTGCTTTTGGACCTTGAATGGCTAATAAAGAATAAGCTTCAGAGGCATTGGTCATTTCCACACCCAAATCGTTATGCGATGAAATCCAATTCCAATCTTTTTCAATATTTGAAGCATTAACCACTAACATGTAATGATTATCAGCAATTTTATAAACGATTAAATCGTCAACAATTCCGCCATCGTTATTTGGTAAACAAGAATATTGTGCTTTTCCATCAACTAATTTTGAAGCATCGTTTGAAGTAACTTTCTGAATTAAGGCTAAGGCATTTTCTCCTTTTAAGAAAAATTCGCCCATGTGAGACACGTCGAAAACACCAACACCATTTCTAACAATTTCGTGTTCTGCATTGACTCCTTCATATTGTACCGGCATATTGTATCCGGCAAACGGAACCATTTTAGCTCCTAAATTTTCGTGAATGTGCGTTAAAGCTGTATTTTTCATGATTTGATGTTGTGTTATTTGAGAGCGCTAATTTATTGAAAATTCTTAAAAATATATCGACATTTCCTTTAAAATTTGAGAACTATTTATTTTTTGTTAATAATGATAATAAATCTTGCATTTTAGCAATTCTTTGCGGAATTTTGAACTTTATAAATTAATCAGATGGAAAACATACATTATATAAGTTCAGATTTATTATCAATTGAGATGATCAATGAGATTGTTTTTCAAGGAAAACAGTTGGCATTATCGGAAGAAGCTATCGTAAACATTGAAAAATGCAGAAAGTATTTAGATGATAAAATGAAATCAAATTCTGAACCCATTTACGGTATCAATACTGGTTTTGGTTCGTTATGTAATGTAAAAATTTCGAATGAAAATTTATCAAAACTTCAAGAAAATTTAGTAAAATCGCATGCTTGCGGTACAGGTGATGAAGTACCTCATGAAATTGTAAAAATCATGTTGTTGCTCAAAATTCAATCGTTGAACTATGGTCATTCGGGAGTTCAACTCGTTACCGTACAACGCTTAATTGATTTTTACAATAACGATATTTTACCCGTTATATATACACAAGGTTCGTTAGGAGCTTCAGGCGATTTAGCTCCTTTGGCACATTTTTCCTTGCCCTTATTAGGAGAAGGTGAAGTATATTCAGATGGTTTTAGACAACCTGCTGCAAAAGTGTTGGAAAAATTTAAGTGGGATCCTATCGTTTTACAATCAAAAGAAGGATTGGCTTTGTTGAATGGAACGCAATTTATGAGTGCTTATGGAGTGTATTGCTTGATTAAAGCAGAAAAAATATCCTACTTTGCAGATGTAATTGGAGCCATTTCTTTAGAAGGTTTTGATGGTCGCCTTGAACCATTTACCGATTTAATACATTTAATTAGACCTCACAAGGGACAAGTACAAACCGCCGAACATTTTAGAGATTTATTAGAAGATAGTCAAATTGTTGCACAACCTAAAGTACATGTTCAAGATCCTTATTCGTTTCGATGTATTCCTCAAGTGCATGGCGCTTCAAAGGATGCAATTGATTATGTAAAGAAAGTATTTCGTACTGAAATCAATTCGGTTACCGATAATCCAAATATTTTCGTAGGTGAAGATTTGATTATTTCGGGAGGGAATTTTCACGGACAACCTTTGGCATTAGCCTTAGACTTTTTAGGAATCGCTTTATCAGAATTAGGAAGTATTTCAGAGCGACGAACCTATCAATTGATTTCGGGATTACGCGGTTTGCCGGCGTTTTTAGTAAACGACCCGGGTTTAAATTCAGGATTTATGATTCCGCAATATACCGCTGCAAGCATTGCCAGTCAAAACAAACAATTGGCTACTCCGGCAAGCATAGATAGTATTGTTTCTTCAAACGGTCAAGAAGATCATGTGAGTATGGGAGCCAACGCAGCAACTAAAACGTTACGTATTGTTGAAAATATAGAGCGAATATTAGCGATAGAACTATTAAATGCTTCGCAAGCATTAGAATTTAGAAGACCTTTAAAATCTAGTGAGTTTATAGAGCGTTTTGTGCAATCTTATCGAGAAGAAGTTTCTTTTGTTTCTGAAGATAGAATTTTACATTACGACATTGAAAAATCAGTTGCTTTTTTAAATAGTTTTCAAATTGATTTTGAGTAAATTTCTGAATCTATTTTAAACGTTTTGCTATCGAAATAATCAACACAATTAAGGCAGTTGCTTCCGCTAAAAGACCCGCTGCAAGTATTATTGTTGCTCCAGGCCAATGCATAATTTTGAATAAAGCACCTATAATAGTAATGGCAATTCCTAATGTGAAAAATAAAATCGGAAGGGCATATTGTTTTTTCATTTGTAATTAATTTTTTATTTCCATTTAAAATTCTTTTCAATCGCTTTGATCATTTCGCCAGCGATGTCTTTTTGAGTAGCGCCTTCAATTCCTTCAAGTCCAGGAGAAGAATTCACTTCTAATAATAAAGGACCTTTTGCAGAACGAATAATATCTACACCGGCTACTTTTAAATTCATGGCTTTTGCAGCTTTGATGGCAATTCTCTTTTCATCAGCTGTAACTTTGACAATAGAAGCTGTTCCGCCTAAATGAATATTGGCTCTAAATTCACCTGGTAAAGCTTCACGTTGCATAGCTGCGACTACTTTTCCGTCAACAACAAACAAACGCAAATCTTTTCCATTTGCCTCTTTAATGAATTCTTGCACAAGAATATTGGCATTCAAACTTTTAAAGGCGTTGATAACTGATTCGGCCGCTTTTTTGGTTTCGGCTAAAACCACCCCTTTTCCTTGCGTGCCTTCTAATAATTTCACAATCAATGGAGAACCACCAACCATTTTGATTAAGTCGTCGGTGTCTAATGGCGAATTTGCAAACCCCGTAGTAGGAATTTCAACACCATTATTCAATAACAATTGTAGTGAAAATAATTTATCTCTCGATTGTGTTATAGCCGAAGCATTGTTTAATGCATAGACTTTAAGTGCTTCAAATTGACGGGTTAAGGCACAACCATAATAGGTCATACTGGGTCTGATTCTTGGAATAATTGCGTCAAAGTCATTCAATACTTTACCACCTCGATAATGAATTTCGGGTTTGGTAGCATCGAGTTTCATATAACAGTACTTCAAATTTAAGAAGTGCATTTCATGGCCTCTTAGTTCGCCTGCTTCCATGATACGGTTGTTGCTATACAACTCTGGATTACTAGCTAAAAGTCCAATTCTAAGTCCTTTTTTTTGCTCTTCAGATGCGTAATAATATTCTTTTAATTTATCGGTTGTGGGTTGGCCCAATAAATAGCGTTGCTCAGGATCAACCAATACTCTTCCCGACATGGCTTCTCTTCCTAATAACATTCGGAAACCCATGGAATCTCTATTGGTTAATGTAACCTCTATTTCCCATGTTTTTCCACCAATTTCTAATTTTGTTTTTATAACATAACGTTGCTCTCTGTAGCCACTCGAACTTTTAACTACGCGTTTATCAATTAGAGGGGCTTCGCAATGAATAACCGCTTTGGCATTATTTTGTATGGGATTAACGTCAAATTTTACCCAATTTTCACTATTTTTTTCGAAAGTAGCAATATTAATAGCATGTAAAGCTGAAGTTTTAGCTCCAGAATCTACTCGTGCTTTAATTGTTGGAATTCCTAACGTAGGGAAGGAGCACCATTCTTCGCTACCTACAATAACTTTATCTAGCATGTTTAACCGTATATTTTTAAAATTCTAAAGTAGTTTTATATTATAAATTTATAATTGTCATTCAAAATAAACCAAGCTATGCGCTTGGTTCTTCTAATTTTTTTATTTCGATTACTAATTCCTGATTAGACTCATCCAAATCCATAAAAATTGTATCGCCTTCGTGAATTTTAGAGGTAATAATTTCTTCAGCTAAAGCATCTTCCACATATTTTTGTATGGCTCTTTTAAGCGGTCGTGCTCCAAATTGCTTATCAAAACCTTTATCAGCAATATAATCCTTAGCTTTTTCAGAAAGTTGTAAGGTATAACCTATATCTTTTACTCTTGCATATAGTTTATCCATTTCAATATCAATAATTTTATCGATATCGTGTTTTTCAAGCGTATTAAAAACGATTACGTCATCAATTCTATTTAAAAATTCAGGTGCAAAAGCTTTTTTCAATGCGTTTTCGATAATACCTTTAGAATGTTCATCGGTTTGAGCATTTTTAGCTGCAGTGCCAAATCCAACTCCTGTTCCAAAATCTTTTAATTGACGTGCACCAACGTTTGAAGTCATGATGATAATAGTGTTACTAAAATCAATTTTTCGTCCCAAACTATCGGTTAAATAGCCATCATCTAAAACTTGCAGCATCATATTGAACACATCTGGATGAGCTTTTTCAATCTCATCTAAAAGAACAACGCTATAAGGTTTTCTTCGCACTTTTTCGGTAAGTTGTCCGCCTTCTTCATATCCAACATAGCCTGGAGGCGCACCGACTAAACGTGAAATTGCGAATTTTTCCATGTATTCGCTCATATCGATTCGTATTAATGCATCTTCCGAATCGAATAATTCTTTTGCAATTACTTTAGCTAATTGTGTTTTTCCAACACCTGTTTGACCTAAGAAAATAAACGAGCCAATTGGCTTATTAGGATCTTTCAATCCGGCACGATTTCTTTGGATTGATTTTGCAATTTTTTGAACTGCTTCATCTTGTCCAATTACCTTACCTTTAATTAGTTCGGGTAGGTGAGCTAACTTATTACTTTCAGTCTGCGCAATACGATTTACAGGAATTCCTGTCATCATAGACACCACGTCAGCAACGTTGTCTTCTGTTACAGTTACTTTATTGTTTTTAGAATCTTCTTCCCACTGTTCTTGAGCAATCGCTAAATCTTTTTCAATTCGTTTTTCATCATCTCTAAGTTTAGCAGCTTCTTCATATTTCTGTTTTTTGACTACGGTATTTTTGTGTTCTCTTACTTCTTCTAATTGTTTTTCTAATTCTAAGATTTGTTTAGGAACATCAATATTAATTATATGAACACGAGAGCCCGATTCGTCAAGTGCATCAATTGCTTTGTCAGGAAGAAACCGATCGGTCATATAACGATTGGTTAGCTTTACACACGCTTCAATTGCTTCAGGTGTATAAATTACGTTATGATGGTCTTCATATTTTGATTTAATATTATTTAAGATGATAATGGTTTCCTCAACTGTTGTTGGCTCTACAATTACTTTTTGAAAACGTCTCTCTAAAGCACCGTCTTTTTCAATGTATTGACGGTATTCATCTAAAGTTGTTGCTCCTACACATTGAATTTCACCTCGAGCTAATGCAGGTTTAAACATATTTGATGCATCAAGTGAGCCTGTTGCACCACCAGCACCTACAATGGTGTGAATTTCATCAATAAATAAAATAATGTCGTCGTTCTTTTCAAGCTCGTTCATCACGGCTTTCATACGCTCTTCAAATTGACCACGGTATTTTGTTCCGGCTACTAAGCTCGCTAAATCTAATGTTACAACTCGTTTATTGAATAAGTTGCGCGACACTTTCTTTTTAATTATTCGTAGCGCTAAACCTTCAGCAATAGCTGATTTTCCTACGCCAGGTTCGCCAATTAATAAAGGATTATTCTTTTTTCTTCGGCTTAAAATTTGTGAAACACGTTCGATTTCTTTTTCACGACCAACAACGGGGTCTAATTTACCTTCTTCGGCCATTTCTGTTAAATCGCGACCAAAGTTATCTAAAACAGGTGTTTTCGATTTTTTATTGGTTTTATTACCAGATGATGGTGTATTGAAGCCATTATCTTTCAAACTGTCATCTTGTCCAGAATCTTCATTAAAGGATTCCGCTTTTGGTAAATTATCTAAAAAATCATCTTCGTTTGTCATCATGGCAGTATATTGTTCTTTAACGGTTTCGTAATCAATTTTAATTTTATGAAGCAATTTGGTTGTAGGGTCATTTTCATTTCTAAGAATACAAAGCAATAAATGGGCCGTACTAATTTCAGAACTATTAAATAATTTTGCTTCAAGGAACGTAGTTTTTAAGGCCCGTTCAGCTTGTCTGGTCAAATGTAAATTTTTCTTTTCAATATTTTGAATACCATTTGGATTGGCAGGACTCAATATTTCCACCTTTTTTCTTAGGTGCGAAAAATCAACTGCAAGATTGTTTAAAATGGAGATAGCCGTACCGCTTCCATCACGAAGAATGCCCAACATTAAATGCTCAGTACCAATGAAATCATGACCTAAACGCAAGGCTTCTTCTTTACTGTAAGTAATTACATCTTTAACTCTTGGTGAAAAATTATCGTCCATACTGTTGTTATAAATATTAGTAAATGTACAAAATCAATAAGGTTAAAACAAAAACCATACCTAACCTTTCTTACAATATCGCTAAATGACAAAAAAAAATTGAAAAACAAAAGAAATCTAGTGTTGATTTATAACCAATTTGTAAACAAAATTGTTAATAAAATCTCGAAATAAGTCTGTAAAAACACTTCATAAAAGTAGAAAAAGCTGTATATTAGCACGTTTTAGTACTAATTATAATTTTAATATAAATACTTATGTCAGAAGGAGAAAAGTTAATTCCTATTAACATAGAGGAAGAAATGAAATCAGCGTACATCGATTATTCGATGTCTGTTATTGTGTCACGTGCACTTCCTGATGTTAGAGATGGTTTAAAGCCAGTACACCGTAGAGTTTTGTACGGAATGTATGAATTAGGAGTTCTTTCGAACAGAGCCCACAAAAAGTCGGCAAGGATTGTTGGAGAAGTTTTAGGTAAATACCATCCCCATGGAGATACTTCAGTATATGATGCCATGGTGCGTATGGCTCAAGAATGGAGTTTACGTTATTTAATGGTTGACGGACAAGGAAACTTTGGATCGGTTGATGGTGATAGTCCTGCAGCAATGCGTTACACCGAAGCTCGAATGAAAAAGATTTCGGAAGAAATGTTAGCTGATATTGACAAAGAAACGGTTGATTTTCAGTTAAACTTTGACGATACATTGCATGAACCAACCGTAATGCCTACAAAAGTTCCTACCTTATTAATTAATGGTGCTTCAGGAATTGCCGTAGGTATGGCGACCAATATGGCTCCTCATAATTTAACAGAGGTAATTAATGGAACATTAGCTTACATTGATAATAATGATATTGACATTGATGAATTAATTACATATATCAAAGCACCTGATTTTCCAACAGGAGGAATTATTTATGGTTATGAAGGTGTTAGGGAAGCATTCAAAACAGGAAGAGGACGTATTGTTATGCGTGCAAAAGTAGGTTTTGAAGAAGTAAATGGGCGAGAAGCAATTATTGTTACTGAAATTCCTTATCAAGTGAATAAGGCAAATATGATTAAACATACTGCTGATTTAGTTAATGATAAAAAAATAGAAGGTATTTCTACTATTAGAGACGAATCGGATAGAAACGGAATGCGTGTTGTTTATGAATTAAAACGTGATGCCGTTCCAAATGTCGTTTTAAATACACTTTATAAATATACTCAACTTCAGTCTTCATTCAGTGTAAATAATATTGCCTTAGTAAAAGGGCGTCCTCAAATGTTGAATTTAAAAGATTTGATTCATTATTTTGTGGAGCATCGCCATGATGTTGTTATTCGTAGAGCACAATATGACTTAAGAAAAGCAGAAGAAAGAGCACATATTTTAGAAGGTTTAATCATTGCATCTGATAACATTGATGAAGTAATCAAAATCATCAGAGCTTCAAAAGATGGCGATGAAGCAAGAACTAATTTAATTGAGCGTTTTAAACTTTCGGAAATTCAAGCTCGTGCAATTGTTGAAATGCGATTAAGACAATTAACAGGTCTTGAACAAGATAAATTGCGCGCAGAGTATGAAGAAATTATAAAATTGATTACTCACTTGAAAGAATTATTAGCAAGTAAGGAATTGAGAATGCAAGTTATCAAAGATGAATTAGCTGAAATTAGAGAAAAATATGGTGATGAGCGCCGTTCTCAAATTGAATATGCTGGTGGTGATGTAAGTATTGAAGATTTAATTGCAGATGAAAGTGTAGTAATTACGATTTCACACGCGGGTTATATTAAACGTACTTCATTATCTGAATACAAAACGCAAAATAGAGGAGGAGTTGGACAAAAATCTGCGGGAACAAGAGATCAAGATTTCTTAGAACATTTATTTGTTGCAACAAATCACCAATATTTAATGTATTTCACTCAAAAAGGAAAATGTTATTGGATGCGTGTGTATGAAATTCCAGAAGGAACAAAAGCTAGTAAAGGTAGAGCAATTCAAAACCTAATCAACATTGAGCCAGAAGATAAAGTTAAAGCTTTTATTTGCACACAAGATCTTAAAGACCAAGAGTATATTAAAAGCCACAACTTAATAATGGTTACTAAACAAGGACAGGTTAAGAAAACCTCATTAGAAAAATATTCTAAACCTCGTGTAAACGGTGTGGCTGCAATAACTATTAAAGAAGGTGATGAATTATTAGGAGCAAAGTTAACTAATGGTACAAGCCAAGTTTTAATTGCAGGGAAATCGGGTAAAATGGTTCGTTTTGAAGAAGAAAAAACCCGACCAATGGGAAGAACAGCTTCTGGAGTTAGAGGAATCACTCTAGCTAATGAAAACGACGAAGTTATTGGAATTGTTACCGTTAATAAAGATGATATTAACGATACACAAATTTTAGTAGTTACAGAAAATGGTTATGGGAAACGAACCAAATTAGTAGAAGAAGACGGAGTTGATGTATATCGTATAACAAACCGTGGTGGAAAAGGTGTTAAAACTTTAAATATCACCGAAAAAACGGGTGCTTTAATTGCTATTAATAATGTAACCGATGACGATGATTTAATGATAATCAACAAATCAGGTTTAACTATCAGAATGATGGTTTCTGATTTACGAGTAATGGGAAGAGCTACTCAAGGTGTTCGATTAATCAATATTAAAGGAACCGATTCTATAGCCGCAGTTACAAAAGTACTTCGTGAAGATGAAGCTGAAGATATTTCAGATGAATTTGAAGGAGATGTTGAAGAAGCTATTGAAGGAGATTTAGAGGAGGGTGAGACTGATGAATTAACTGAAGAAACACAAGAATAAATTAGTGTAAAAGAGCCCAATTTATTTTGGGCTTTTGTTTAACCAAGTTTAATTAACTATGAAAAAAATTATTTTAAGCGCAACGTTACTAATATCGGTTGCAACATTTGCTCAAAAAGACGAGCTTAAAGCATTAAAGAAAATTTATGCTAAAAATGAAATTTCTGAAAAAGACCTTGAGGCTTATAAAACGGCAAGTGATGCTTTACAAGGGTTGGCTTCAGAAGAATCAGATAAAGTATATGCTAAGTTTTATAAAGTAATGTATCCTACGGTTGTTCTTGCTTCAAAAGGCGCAAAAGCAACTCCACAAGATCAGATGAATTTGTATAAACCAGAGTTCATTCAAGAATATGGAACTACAATAGATAAAACTATTGCTTTTGAAAAAAAATCAGGTAAAAAAGTTTATACCGACGACCTAATAACAGAAAAGAAAGAGTTTAAACAAGGGTTGACCAGCTTGGCCTTATCCTTAAACACTGCAAAAAAATATAAAGAAGCGTCCGTTATTTTTTATAATTTGTATTTGTTTGATAAAAATACCGAAGGAAAATCTTTGCAAAATGCTGCTATTTTATCCGTACAAGGTGAAGATTACATATCAGCTCAAAAATATTATGAAGAGCTTTTAGATAGTGATTATTTAAATAAAGGAATTGTTTATTTTGCTGTAAATAAAGCAACTGGTTTAGAGGAAGAAGTTTCTTCAAGAGAAGACCGTATCAAATTTATTTCGATGAATTTATATGAAAAACCGCGTGATTTAAAAGTAAGTGACAATAAGCCCGAATTTATGCGAATTTTAGCATTATTATACAGACAAAATAATGATTTTGATAAAGCAAAAGAAACATTTGCAAAAGCTAGATTGTTAACCCCTAATGATGAAGAACTTAAAAAAGGTGAGTTTGAATTGTATTATAGTCTAGGTTATAGTGGTTTAAGTGAAGAAGAAAAATTAGTAAATGAAATCAATGCTTCAAGAGCAGATAAAAAGAAATTTGATGAATTAATGGCTAAACGTAAAGCTATGTTTTTAAGTACAATTCCAAATTTTGAGAAAGCATATGATTTATATCCTGCAGATGAAAACACTAAAAGTATTTTAAAAATAGCCTATGAAGTTACAGGTCAGCCTGATAAAGCAAAAGCAATAAAATAGTTTAAAAAAAAGCCTCTATATAGAGGCTTTTTTTATATGATTTTCTTTATTACGCGTAATTTATGGGTATGCCGATTGATGTCAGCATTGTAAATTCCTAAATGATCCAAACGATCAATGCGTACTTTTCCAGAAGCATGAATGATGTAATTGTTTTCCAACATAATCCCAACGTGAATTATTTTTCCTTCTTCATTGTCAAAAAAAGCTAAATCACCTGGTTCACTTTCTTCAATAAAACTCAATGAATCCCCTTGGTTTACTTGTTGAGAGGCATCACGAAAAAGATGATAGCCATTTAACTTGAATACCATTTGTGTAAATCCCGAACAATCAATTCCAAAAGGCGATTTGCCACCCCACAAATAGGGAGCATTTAAATACATAAATGCCGTTTTTATTAAATCTGATTTTGGTTTTATACCACAAACTTTCATTCCATCAAAACTTAATTTATTAAAATTAATAGTTTCATTTTCTAAAAAGGATAATGAAGCGCCTAATGAAATAGGCATTAATTGATTGTTAGGTGTATTAATATATTCGATTAAATCGGCATTTAAAACATTTGGTAGTTCATTAAGTAATAGATAGCTTTCTTGTGTAATGGGTTGAAATTGTTTGGAATCAATCCAACCAATATAGCCATCATAAGCCAATTCTACTTGTGCCCATTTTGCGGTTAATTCAATAATCTTAAAGTGCTCACCAAATAACAATTGCGAAACTTGCTCGCTTTTATCGCTAGCTTCGGCTCTTAAAGATACAATGGCTAAATTACATATTCCAAACATAGTTGGTTAAAATAAATAATGATGAATTAAGATATAGTTACAAATGTAATTAAATTTCAAAACCCATCATTAGTAAATAATTAAATTATGCTCTTTCAATTACAATAGCAGAAGCACCACCACCACCATTACAAATCGCAGCGGCTCCAATTTTTGCATTATTTTGATTAAGAACACTTATTAAAGTTACTATAATTCTTGCACCTGAACATCCTAGTGGGTGACCCAAAGAAACTGCACCACCATTAACATTAATTTTATCATTGTCAATACCTAAAATTTTCGCATTGGCTAAACCTACCACAGCAAATGCTTCATTAAATTCAAAATAATCAACATCAGAAATAGTTAAACCTGCTTTTTCTAAAGCTTTTGGTAATGCTTTTGCTGGTGCTGTTGTAAACCATTTAGGTTCTTGTGCAGCATCGGCATATGATCTTATGTAGGCAAGTGGTTTTAAACCTAAAGATTGTGCTTTATCTTCACTCATGAGAACTAATGCAGCAGCACCATCGTTAATAGTTGAAGCATTAGCAGCAGTTACAGTTCCTTCCTTTGTAAAAACAGGTGCTAAAGATGGGATTTTCTCTAATTTTACATTAGAATATTCTTCATCTTTTGAAACAATAATAGCTTCACCTCTTCTTTGTGGAACTTCTACAGGTACAATTTCTGCATCAAATTTACCAGCATCCCAAGCAGCAGCTGAACGATTGTAAGATTGAATTGCGAAGTTATCTTGATCTTCTCTAGTAAAGTTATATTCTGAAGCACAAAGATCAGCACATACGCCCATAGCATTGTTATCATATGCATCTGTAAGTCCATCCTTTTGCATGCCATCTACTAAAGATGTTGGACCAAATTTAACTCCATTTCTTAAATGCACATAATGCGGAATTAAGCTCATATTTTCCATTCCACCAGCAACTACAATTTCAGCATCTCCAGCCATAATAGCTTGTGCGCCTTGCATCACAGCTTTCATACCACTAGCGCAAACTTTATTCACAGTTGTACAAGCAACATTTTCAGATAATCCAGCATATAATGCAGCTTGTCTTGCAGGAGCTTGACCGTTTCCAGCTTGAACAACATTACCCATTAAAACTTCTTCAACAAGTTTAGGGTCTAGATTAATTTTATGTAAAGCACCTTTAATTGCAGCAGCGCCTAATTTTGTAGCAGGCACACTTGATAATGCTCCCATAAAACTACCTATTGGAGTTCTTACCGCTGAAACGATAACTACTTTTTTATTCATGATTGTGAGGTTTATTTTGAATTGCGAATTTACTAATTATATTCTAATTTTTATTAAGTAATTATTGAAATTCTATTGTCTAAACTTGAAAAAATCAGATTTGAACAAACTAATAAAAAAAATAATAACCAATTTAGATTATGAATGTTATAAATTATTCTCGGATATAAAATTATGTGTATTTTGTTAGTAGGTTGAATATAAGCACATTTAAAATTTATATTTGAAAATAAATAAAAAAAGTTCAATAATAGTTGTATATTAATGAATGAAAACATACATTTGCAACCGCAAAAAAGATAAGTTCTTATAGAATAAAAGGAGAGGTGCCGGAGTGGTAACGGAGCAGATTGCTAATCTGTCGACGGGTAACCGTCGCCAGGGTTCGAGTCCCTGTCTCTCCGCTTTTTTTGTTTTCGGGGTGTAGCGTAGCCCGGTTATCGCGCCTGCTTTGGGAGCAGGAGGCCGCAGGTTCGAATCCTGCCACCCCGACAAAAATAAAATAGGTTGCGTAGCTCAGCTGGATAGAGCAACTCACTTCTAATGAGTAGGTCCCAGGTTCGAATCCTGGCGCGATCACAAAAAAGCCTTGTATTTCAAGGCTTTTTTGTTTGTCAATCGATACATTTTATATAATTCATGAAGTACGTATCTGGATTTGATTTTCTTTTCAAAGTTTCTGAAACCAATTCATTCTTAATTACATAATCCTTTGAATCACCATTATATTGAACACGCATTAGAGTAACCGAACTATTTTTCAATTCTTCATAGTTTGTGATACCAAAAAAGAAATAACCAGTTAAAACTCTTATATTGTTCTTTTCTTTTTCATCATAATTTAAAACGCTACATCGTTCTTCTTCATTAGCAAGTAAGGTTACAATTTTACCGTTTTGTAGTTGTAATATTATTTTTGAAGTTTTGTTAATACATTTAGCAGGTATAAAATCTTTGCTTTTTTGTAATAATTGTAACTCTAGCATTGGAACACCATCAATATTTAACAAACTAAAAAATAAATATTCATTTGTGTTGCCAAAAATTTTCTCATCAATTAAAACTTCCGAAAGTACTTTTAATGAAGTTGAGTCTGTTTTTTGTTCAACTTCATAAACGCATTCGTTTGTTTGAGCTCCTGAAAATAGTGGAATTAGAAATAAAAGGATGTAAATATTTTTCATTGTATTTATATTTTGGTGCAAAGTAAAACTATTTTTTCATTATTTAAGTTTGTAGTAAAAAACGCATAAATTGCACCTCCATCTGTAATTTTATACTTTTTCTTTATTTCGTCTGGTTTTATAGGAAAATTTCTTGTAGAAACATTCATTTTTTTTCCTTGAATTAATTGTGCGATTTCTTTTTTTTGAAACGGAATAATCGTGTCAATTTTAAACCTTCTTCCAGGAAAGTCAATTAAATCGTTTGAGCTATATAAATGAGAATGTTGGTGTAATTTATCAATACTAAATATTTCGGATACTGCCTCAAAACCACCAGATTTTAGCAACGATGCATTGGGTTCGTATAAGAAATTTTTAGGCAGACTGTAAGTAGCTTTATAGTTATTATTGGTTCTAATTTCTGAAGTTATTACATTTTCTTTTTCAACATTAATTGCAAATATTTTCGGACTTCCAATGAATTCTTTTTCTATTTTCCATAATAGTTCTTTTACCTCATTATCTATTGCAACAATATGTATTTCGGCTACATTTTTTAATTCTAATAAACCAGCATGAAGATCTAAAATAGGTGCGGTTTTAATTAATAATGTATCTGTAAATTGATAATAAAAATTTTGTAATTCAACTACATTTGGTGAACAATCAGCAAGCATAAACACCTTTCCTTTACTGTCATTTCGTCTAGATGGGTCAATGTAAATGCAATCAAATTGCTGATTTAATTTTTTAAGAATTTCAGTGCTATCACCACAAAGACAGTTTATGTTGTTAATTCCAAGTTGATTAAAATTGTGTTGTACTATTTCGGATAATTTCGAATTGATTTCGCAATGAATAACAGAATCAAAATATTTTGAAAAATAATAAGCGTCAATTCCAAAACCACCCGTACAATCTATGATATTTTTTCCTGAAATTAAATTTGATTTGTATTTAGCGGTTTTTTCAGAAGAGGTTTGTTCAATTGAAATTTTTTCTGGATAAATAATTTTTTCTGTAAAAAACCACGTTGGTAATTTTTCTTTAGCTTTATTTTTAGAAATAATTTGATGAATAATATCGGAATAGTTTGAATTTGGGAACGGATTTTTCTTCAAAGCTAATTTAGCTCCGTTAGAAGATAAATTACCTTGAATAAAATTTTGAATTTCAGGATTTAATAATTGATTAATTTCCAAAATTATATTTTTTTTGTAAGCAATTTAATGATTTTATTTTCTGGAAAAAATTCTTTGGCAATGACTTTTAGCGAGGTGTAAAAAGGCACTGCTATAATCATTCCAGTAATTCCGAATAAAATACCAGACATTAAAATAATTAAAAAAATTTCTAAAGGATGTGAATTTGTACTTTTTGAAAATATAAGTGGAGAACTTAAATTATTGTCAATTATTTGTACAATAGACATTCCGATAAGAACATATAATGCAGTTGGAATTGTATCGTTTGTAAAATCAGCACCAGAACCAATTCCACTAGTCATTATTAATAAAGCAGCAACAATCGATGCAATTAATGGACCAACGTAAGGAACGATATTAAATATAGCGCATAATAAAGCAATAATAAAAGCATTTTCGACCCCAAAAATTAGAAACACAATAAAATATAAGATCAATATTATTGTTAATTGTATCAATAATCCTATAAAATATCTTGATAATAAATGATGTATTGCATTGATTGAATTATTTACTTTTGCTTTTTGTTTTTCAGGAATTAATCCTTCAAATTTAAGATAGAATGACTGACGTTCTTTTAAAATAAAAAAGGTAATAAATAAAACAGAAGCGAAACCAACACTGAAATTTCCTATCGTATTAAAAAAACTATTAATAAAATTTGGAATGAATTCTAAAGAAGTAAAAGATGTTAATTTACTGCTTTCTAACAATTGTTTTGAATTAATATTATATGAATCCAAATAATTAGTTATATTTTGAAGTACAATATGATAATTTTTTTCAAGGGAACTAATATCTAATAATGATAATTTTTCACCTTGGGCAAGTAAAAGTGGAGTAAATGATAAAATAAAACCACTAATAATTAAAAAGGCTATTAAAAGTATGACTATTACAGCTAAAGTGTTATTAAGTTTCAAACGCTTCTTTAAAAAAGAGACTAAAGGGCTTAGTAATAATGATAATACTATTGAAATAATACAATATATAATGATTGTGCTAACCTTAAATAAAAAAAACAATAATAAACTACTCGCTAAAAGTATTGCAACAGCTCTTATAATTCCATTTGAAATTTCTTTTGATGTCATAGTTCTTCATTTTTGCTAAAATAAAAAAAACTCGTCAATTAATAACGAGTTTTCTTATTAAAGAAAATAAAAATTTTTATTGCACAAATGTGTATCTATAGCCTCCTGGTAAAAATTGAGCTCTCATTCTATCTTTTTAACCATTTGTAAACATATACATTGATACATCATTAGTGTAATCCATAAAATTCATAGTCATTTCAATTGGATTTCCAGGACAAGTTGAATAATGTGGAAAAACTGGTGATCCATAATTTGCTGCATTATGCGAAGGTGTGTCTGAAACCAAATCATTTCCACAAGTACTGTCGCCCCAAATATGTCTAACATTTAACCAATGTCCAATTTCGTGCGTAGCAGTTCTTCCTTTATGAAACGGTGCCGTAGCTCTTCCGTTTGTTCCAAAATATCTAGAATCTATAACAACGCCATCCAATTCTAATGCAGTCCCAGGAGCTTTTGCATAGCCTAATATCCCCCAGCTAAGGTGCAGACCCAAAGGTTAAGTTTGTTTGTTGGTGAAGTAGGGGCTATTCCTCCAAAGGCCGTTTTTTTCATTTCTTCATTTAGTACAGCCCATTCTGTTCGAGTTGTTTGTATTCTAATAACTCTATCTAAAACAAATGTAATGCCAACATTTGCTTTTACTCCCGCAAAAACTCCAGGCACTTGATTAAATTCAGAGTTAGCACCATTAAAATCTTGATTAAGAGCATTTATTTGAGATTGAATTTGTGATAATGAAATATTTTCAGCGGATGTTCTATACAAGACATTAATCACAACCGGAATCTCAATTTGATCTTTAACATATTTTATAGAGTCTTTCGTTAAGAAGTTTAATGTCAATTTTTCTATTTCCTCAATTTTTATGGAAAGTTGAGGATTTTTTTTAATTCATGTTCCAAAATATCTTGACTTGCACAATTTCTTTCATTAGTCACTAAAGAATATCCTTTTTTTGTTAAACTTGAAAAAGTTTCATTTTTGGTTTCAAGATTGGACGTGTCTGTTGTACATGAAAATAAAGTTAACAAAGTACACGTTAGTAGAAATAGCTTTTTCATAAAATTTATTTTTTGGGGTTAATAAAATTTTAAAGTTAACCGCTTTACAATTGTGATATGAATCCAACAATTTCCTTTTAGCTTTTCGCTATTTTAGACTAAAATGCATCAATAATACTATTGTAAAGTTTAACTATTTCAAAATTAAATAATCTAAAATTTATAAATTGTATTATTTTTATATTATTGTGTTAAATTATGGTTAATTTTAATATATTTTGTTTAATAATCGATATAAATACAATAAAAATAAAAAAATAGTAATAAAAAACAAAACTAAATAATAATATTATATATTTATAATAATAAATTTAATGCTAATGATTGAAAATGTAGTATAAAATATTTGAACCCATTTGAAGTGCTTTTTCACGTACATTTTTTGGGTCATTATGTACTTCAGGATCTTCCCAACCGTCTCCTAAATCACATTCATAAGTATAAAGTAAAACAATACGATCTTCAATAAAAATTCCAAAAGCTTGCGGTTTTTTATTGTCGTGTTCATGAATTTTAGGTAATCCATTTGGAAAAGAAAAAGGTTTTTGAAAAAGAATGTGATTTGATGGGATTTCAACTAATGGATTATCAGGGAATAATTTTTTTATTTCTTTTCTAATAAATTCGTCCATTCCATAATTATCATCAATATGTAAAAAACCGCCTGAGATTAAATAGTTTCTAAGATTAACGATATCATTAGTACTAAAAACCACGTTTCCATGACCAGTCATGTGTACAAACGGATAATTTACTATTTCAGCACTTCCTATGTCTACCGTTGCAACTTTTGGATTAATGGTGGTATTAATGGTTTGATTACAGAATTTAATTAAATTAGGTAACGACGTCGGATTTGCATACCAATCGCCACCTCCCGAATATTTGGCAATGGCTACTTCTTGAGTAAACCCAAAATTCCAAACTAATAATAAAAGAACTATATATCTATTCATTCAGTAATGCAATTGTATGACAAGCAACTAATGCTGCAGTTTCAGTTCGTAATCGGGTGTTGCCAAGAGTTACAGGAATAAAATTATTTTCAATAGCTAAATTTATTTCTTTAGAAGAAAAATCACCTTCAGGACCAATCAAAATGGTGACTTTTCCATTTTTTTTAAATTCTTTTTGAAATGATTTTTTATCTGTTTCTTCACAA
>CAMDQL010000023.1 GCA_945905915.1 Flavobacterium psychrophilum | reverse complement strand
ATTATACTATGCAGCTAAAGATCTTATTATTTTTGATGCTTTATTTTTTTCATTTTTAGCTTCAATAACTTTTCCGCATGCGATAGTTATTTTAAAAATGTTTAAAAAGTAATTACAACTTATAATGATTCATCAACATTTTTTCATACACTAAATCAGGAAGTAAGCGTTTTAAAACGATCGAAAACTTTTGCATGAAAGCACCTACCTTATAATGTACTTTAGGGCTTTTGGTTTGTATAATTGCATGAATTGCTGCTGCCATTTCGTTTGGATTACTACCACTATCAACGTGCGAATCCATTTCCTTTAAGGTAGTTCCATAAGGTACTTCATATGCAGAACCTTTAATAACCGGCGCATGATAACGTCCTGCTGCAATGTTTGTAGCAAAATCGCCTGGAGCAACATTTGTAATTTGGATACCGAATGACTTTACTTCCATTCGTAATGCTTCTGTAATTAGTTCCAAAGCCCCTTTTGATGCGGAATAAATTCCCCGATAAGGCAAACCCATATACCCTGCAATTGAAGTAATATTAATAATTAAACCCGAGTTTTGATTTCGCATTTGAGGTAAAACCGCCTTCATTACTTCGATAGGCCCAAATAGATTAGTTTCAAAATTATTTAGGATTTCTTCTGTTGGAATTTCTTCAATTGGCCCCGTAATACCAACACCCGCATTATTTATTACAACATCTAATTGGCCTTCTTTGTGCACGATTTCAGTCACACTAGATATAATACTTTCTTTATTACGAACATCTAATGCAATCAATGGAAATATTGAATGAGTAACCTTTTCGGGGTTTCTACTCGTTCCATATACTATGAATCCATTGTTATGCAGATACTCGCCAATAGATTTACCTATTCCAGAAGAACCACCCGTAATTAATACTACTTTTTTCATGTTGAATGATTATGATACGAAGATAAGAAACTTTTAGGCATAAAAAAATCTCCCTAAGGAGATGCATTAAAAAATGGCAAGCGACCTACATCGCACCGCTACAACCACATACCTTTGCTGTGTTCCCACCCTGGAGGAGTCTGCAGGAGCTGGTCGTGTAGGACTTGCCGGTGCAAATATACAATCTTTTTATATTTTTACAAGGGTAATTGTAGGTATAAAAAATCATTGTATATTTACCTTATAAAATATTTTAAACATGTTAAAACTTAAGCTATTCGCTTTCATTGCATTAGGTATAATTTCAATTTCATGTAAAGAGGATGAAAATGCATTAAAAAATTTATTTTCAATTGAAAATTCTTCGATAAAACCAATACTTAAACTTGAGGAAAGCATTGATCTAGTGCTTCAGAACAAAGAAAATAAAACCATTGATTCAGTAGTTTATTACATTAATGGCCTAAAATCAGGTGCAGTAAAAGGAAATGAAAAATTACCGTTTGCATTAAAAAATCAGAAATTAGGAAACCAAACCATAAAAGCTTTAGTATATTTTGAAGGAAAAAGCATTGATATTCTGAGTAGTTTTTCAATATATGCCAGTGTAGAGCCTACAATTTTGAATTACAAAATTATTAATACCTATCCGCATGATATTAATGCTTATACTCAAGGTTTTGAGTTTTACAACGGAGTACTATTAGAAGGAACAGGGCAATATAAAGAATCAACATTAAGAAAGACCGATTACAAGACGGGTACAGTTACTGAGCAAATTAAATTGGAGGATAACTTTTTTGGTGAAGGTATTACGGTTTTAAAAGACAAAATCTATCAATTAACTTGGAAAGAAAAAACAGGTTTTATTTATGATGCAAAAACGTTTAAACTAGAAAAAACTTTTTCGTTTGAAACCGAAGGATGGGGTATTACTAATGATGGTGAAAAATTATACATGAGTGATGGTTCTGAGAAAATTTACACTTTAGATCCAGTTACTTTAAAAGTAATTGATTACATTAGTGTTTACACTGCTGGTTCAAAAATTGACGCTGTTAATGAAATGGAATGGATTAATGGAAAAATTTGGGCCAATATCTATCAAAAAGATGCTATAGCAGTTATCAATCCAAAGACAGGTGCGGTAGAAAATATAATTAATTGTGCCGATTTAAAAACTAAAGTAACACAACATCCCGAACTTGATGCGTTTAATGGAATTGCCTACAATCCTGCAACAAAAACGTATTTTGTTACGGGTAAAAATTGGGATAAAACCTTTGAAATTGTAATTGAATAAATTACGAAACCAAATTACTAACAATATACTTAACTGGTAAAATATCCTTTGTATTTTCAATGGTTGGACCCGCTACCCAAACGGTTTTGTAAGTTACTTGAGTAGCAGCTTTTTCTGTAGCTTTCATACCTATGTAAAAACGAATCATTTTGACCCATTTTTTTAGGACTTTATTCTTATTCAATACCGTTTCTAACCAAGTTTGTTTTGTTCCTACTTTTTGAACATAAGGTGTGTTAATTACTGTACAAGGTGTTCCTGAGATACGTTCGGTCATTACAATATCATTTGCGCCATAATCAACGCAGGCTTGTTTATATTCTTGAGAAACATCAGATTCGATGGAAGCTATAAAAGGACTTCCGACAGAAACTCCAACAGCTCCATAGCTGATCATTTTATCTAAATCGGACTTATTACCTACTCCACCTGCAGAAATTACAGGCAGCGATGTGTTTTCATTCAGTTCCTTAATTAAAGTTTCTGGATCTAAATTTCCTCGATGCCCTCCCGCTAGATTATTGACCGCAATTAAAGCATCGGCACCTAAACTTTCAACTTTTTGAGCAAAGGCTAAATCGGTGACATCGCAAAAAACTTTGATACCTACTTTATGAGCCTCGTTAATGGTTTCTTCGGGCGAACCTAAAGATGTAATGATAAAATCAACCCCTTCTTCGCATAACACTCGAAGTTGATCTTTATACTTTACATTGGATTTATTCACAATTAAATTGTAACCAAAACTACCACCAGGCACTTTGGCTGCCTTCAATTCATGAATAGAATATTTAAGTTCGTCTAAAGTTCTATAATTTAAAGCTGGAATACATCCTGCAACACCACTTTTCATACCTTCAATAACCATTTTTGTATTGGATACTAAAAACATTGGAGCCATAATTACGGGATGTGTAATATTTAAAAGAGACGTTAGCAATTGTTTTTGCATGGTTAAGTTTTTTTTCAAATATATAAAAAAATAATACTATGCATGCATATTATCATTTAAAATAATATAGAAACAGATGTTAAAAATTGATGCAAAACGAAATGTTTTAAATAATAAAATTTATATTTGGAAAATTAATCAAATATAAAACTAATGATAAAACATTTAACACTAGTAGGTTGTTTTTGTATTTTATTTTTT
This sequence comes from Flavobacterium psychrophilum, assembly GCA_945905915.1. GTDB lineage: Bacteria > Bacteroidota > Bacteroidia > Flavobacteriales > Flavobacteriaceae > Flavobacterium > Flavobacterium psychrophilum_S. The sequence continues at coordinate 19,062 of CAMDQL010000023.1, read as the reverse complement.
TCTAACAGTTTAATAGCTCAAAAAAAGAATGATACCAAGAAGAAACCTACAACTGAAGCTGCTTCTGCTGATTCTAAAAAACCAGAGGCTAAAAAAGAACCAAAACCATACAAAAAAGTAATTGATTCTACAGCCGTTACGCAAAAAGGTCTAATTGATGTTCATAAAGTAGGCGAAAAATATCTTTTTGAAATTTCTGATGCTTTAATTGGTAAAGAAATTATGACCATTACCAGATATTCTAAAACGCCAGCTGGAGGAGGAATTTTTGGTGGAGAAGAAATTAACAGACAAGTTGTTCGTTTTGAAAAAGGGCAAAATAATACCATCATTTTACGTTCAATTACGTATGTAATTACAACTCCAGATGAAGATAAACCAATTACAAAGTCAGTAAAAAATTCTAGTGCCGACCCAATTATCGGTATTTATGATATTTTGGCTTATAAAAAAGACGAAACTGGAAAAAACAATATTGCAAGCGTAATCGATATGAACGCGGCTTTTGATGCTGATTTACAAACGTTTTCTTTGAATTCAATTAACAAGCAAATGTTAAGCATTCAGGCGTTTCAAAAAGATAAATCGTTTATTCAATTTATAAAAAGTTTTCCAATCAACACGGAAATTAGAACTACAAAAACGTTTACAACTGTAGCACCTCAAATTTCAAGAAATCCAACTCCTAAAATTGGTGTTGATTTTCCAGCTGCTCTTGATGCGGGTGTTGTGACTATGGAATTAAATACATCATTTATTTTATTACCAGAAAATCCAATGCGTAAAAGAACCTTCGATAAAAGAGTAGGATATTTTGCCAACGGATACGATGTTTTTGAAGAAGATTCTCAAAAAGCAGATACTGATGTTTTTGCTGTTAGATGGCGTTTAGAACCAAAAAATGAAGAAGATGCTCAAAAACAAAAAAATGGAGAATTAATTGAACCTAAACAACCAATTGTTTATTATTTAGACCCTGCTACACCAGATAAATGGAAACCGTTTATCAAACAAGGTATTTACGATTGGCAAGCTGCATTTGAATTTGCAGGATGGAAAAACGCCATTCGTGGTGAATATTGGCCAGAAAACGATCCAACTATGAGTTTAGAAGATGCACGTTTTTCTGTATTAAGATATTTTGCTGCAGAAATTCAAAATGCGTACGGACCTAATGTTCACGACCCAAGAACGGGTGAAATTATGGAAAGTCATATTGGTTGGTACCACAATATTATGAGTTTATTACGCGATTGGTATTTAATTCAAACGGCTGCAGTAGACCCAAATGCAAGACATAAAAAATTGGATGACAAATTAATGGGCGAATTAATTCGTTTTGTGGCAGCTCACGAAGTTGGACATACGCTTGGATTACGTCATAATATGGGAGCAAGTAATGCTACTCCAGTAGAAATGTTAAGAAATGCCGAGTTCCAAAAGAAAAACGGACATACATCATCAATTATGGATTATGCACGTTTCAACTATGTAGCACAACCAGAAGATAATGTAAAAGATTTATTTCCAAGAATTGGAGATTATGACAAATGGGCAATCAAATGGGGGTATTCATATTTTAAAGATGCTGCCGATGAAAAAGTGGAAAAAGCATTGTTAAATGAAATGACAAAAGACGCTTACAAAGACAGAAGACTATGGTTTGGTACAGAAACAAATCCATACGATCCACGTTATCAAACTGAAGATTTAGGAGATAATTCTATGAAAGCTTCAGCTTATGGAATTAAAAATTTGAAAAGAATTTTGCCTAATCTAACGGAATGGAGTAAAGAAAACGGAGAAGACTATTCAGAATTAGAAGGATTATATAATTCGTTAGTTGGACAGTTTAGAAGATATATGGGGCACGTAACTAAAAACGTAGGTGGTGTTTATGAAAACCCTAAAACCTATGATATGGCAGGAAATGCTTATGAAGTTACACCTTCAGCAATTCAAAATGAAGCAGTAGCTTTCTTAAATGAGCAATTGTTTAAAACGCCAACTTGGTTATTAAATCAAAATATCATTTCTAAAATAAAAGGCGATGTTGGTGTGGATGCGATTAAGAGTATGCAAGACGCAACACTTTCAAGTTTATTATCAAATGATAGATTGGTTCGATTAATAGAAACTTCATCTTTAAATAAAGCCAATTATTCAGTTGATGAATTAATTTCAGATTTAAGAAGAGGTATTTTCTCAGAATTAAAATCGAATGCTGCTATTTATATGTACAGAAGAAATCTTCAAAAAGTATTTGTAAGTAGAGTTATTGATGTTGCCTTAGCTGATAAAACCGCTACTGGAAATTTTGATGGAAAAAGAATTAGTGTTTTAGATACCGATATTCCATCTATTGCTAAAGGACAATTGGTGGAATTGAAAGCACAATTGAAAAAAGCAAGTACTGTTTCTACAGATCGTTTAACAAAATTTCACTTAAATGATTTGGTTGCGCGTATTGAAAATGCAATGAAACCTAAATAATCTATTCATCTATATTTTGATTTATAGTAATGAGCTCGATTAATATCGAGCTCATTTTATTTCTATTTCATTCAATTTTTATAATTTGAAATAAAAAAAACCGAATCATTGCTGACTCGGTTTTAATAATTATAAAGATTAACTAATTATTTCACTTCTTCAAAATCTACATCTTGAGTTTGATCTCCAGAAGCATTTGCTTGAGGTTCTGCTTGTGCAGCTTCACCTTGCTCTTGTGATTTGTACATCTCTTCTGTAGCAATTTTCCAAGCTGCGTTAACGTTATCTAAACCTTTTTGAATAGCGTCTAAATCTTGTGTTTCATGACCCATTTTCAATTCAGTTAATGCATACTCAATTGCTGTTTTGTGTTCAGCAGTTAATTTATCACCTATTTCTTTCAATTGACTTTCTGTTTGGAAAATCATTGAATCAGCTTCGTTTAACTTATCTGCTCTTTCTTTAGCTAATTTATCAGCTTCAGCATTTAATTCAGCATCTTTTTTCATTTTTTCAATTTCTTCTGGAGTCAATCCTGAAGAAGCTTCAATACGAATGTCATGCGATTTGCCTGTTCCTTTATCAGTAGCCGATACTTTAATGATACCATTTGCATCAATATCAAATGTTACTTCAATTTGAGGAACTCCTCTTGGTGCTGGTGGAATTCCGTCTAAATGGAAACGACCAATTGTTTTGTTATCATTTGCCATTGGTCTTTCTCCTTGAATAACATGGATTTCTACCGATGGTTGGTTATCTGCTGCTGTTGAGAAAACTTGTGATTTTCTTGTTGGAATAGTAGTGTTTGACTCAATTAATTTTGTCATTACACTTCCCATTGTTTCAATACCTAATGAAAGAGGTGTAACGTCTAATAATAATACGTCTTTTACTTCACCCGTTAAAACCCCACCTTGAATAGCCGCTCCAATTGCTACTACTTCATCAGGATTAACTCCTTTTGATGGTTTTTTACCGAAGAATTTCTCCACTTGCTCTTGGATAACAGGAATACGAGTTGAACCTCCTACTAAGATTACTTCGTCAATATCAGAAACTGATAAACCAGCGTCTTTTAATGCTTTAGCAACAGGTTCCATAGAACGTTTTACTAAAGTTTCAGCTAATTGTTCAAATTTTGCTCTTGTTAACGTTTGCACTAAGTGTTTTGGTCCAGAAGCCGTAGCAGTAACGTATGGTAAGTTGATTTCAGTTTGAGCAGAAGCTGATAATTCAATTTTAGCTTTCTCAGCTGCTTCTTTTAAACGTTGTAATGCCATTGGGTCTTTACGCAAATCAACACCTTCAGTAGTATTGAAATCATTTGCTAACCAATCGATAATTACTTGGTCAAAATCATCTCCTCCTAAGTGTGTATCTCCATTTGTAGATAAAACTTCAAAAACACCGTCTCCTAATTCTAAGACAGAAATATCAAATGTACCTCCACCTAAATCGTAAACCGCAATTTTTTGGTCTTTACCTTGTTTGTCTAATCCATAAGCTAAAGCTGCTGCTGTAGGCTCATTAATGATACGCATTACTTTTAAACCTGCAATTTCGCCTGCTTCTTTTGTAGCCTGACGTTGTGCATCGTTAAAGTATGCTGGAACAGTAATAACTGCTTCAGTAACTGAATGACCTAAATAATCTTCGGCTGTTTTTTTCATTTTTTGAAGTGTCATTGCAGACAATTCTTGTGGTGTATATAAACGACCATCGATATCAACACGTGGTGTATCGTTGTCCCCTTTGACTACTTTATAAGCTACTGTTGAAGCTTCTTTTGCACTTTCAGTGTACTTGTTACCCATAAAACGTTTGATAGAAGCAATCGTTTTTGTTGGGTTTGTTACTGCTTGTCTTTTTGCTGGATCTCCAACTTTGATTTCGCCACCTTCTACAAAGGCAATAACAGATGGTGTAGTTCTTTTACCTTCTGAATTGGCAATTACAACAGGTTCTCCACCTTCCATAACAGCCACACATGAGTTGGTTGTTCCTAAGTCGATTCCAATAATTTTACTCATTTTTATACTTATTAAATTTTATAGTTCAATTTTAAACTCAATTCTTTTATTTCAAGTTTTATGCCATATCAAAAAATAAGGAAAATTGACAGAAAATAACATTTGTCAGCCGAAAATAACTGACAACATGACAGCAGTTATTAATTTAAAAAAGTAGTAATTGACTTTTATTGCTAAAAAATAAAAAAATAGTATGAAATATTACGATAAAACTAGATTAAATGGCGTTAATTGTGAATTCCTAATTATATTTGTAATAACTAATTTATAGGATTTATGGAATGTATTTCTGTTTTTGATATGCTAAAAATTGGAGTTGGCCCTTCGAGTTCTCACACCTTAGGTCCTTGGCGTGCTGCCGAACAATTTTTAAAGGAATTGCGCAACCGCAATCTAATAGATAATGTAATTGGAGTAAAAGTAGATTTATACGGCTCTTTATCTTTAACTGGAAAAGGACATGCAACAGATTTAGCCGTAATGCTTGGTTTAAGCGGTGCTGATCCAGTATATATTCCTGTAGAAAGCATTGATGTGATTATTTCGGCAATTAAAAATAAAAAAGAAATTTTTATAGGTAATGAAATCATAATTCCTTTCTGTTTTGAAACTGATATTATTTTTAATAAAAACTTTTTACCATTTCATGCTAACGGAATAACTTTTACAGCCAAAACCGATACAGAAACATTTTCTGAAACATATTATTCAATTGGTGGTGGATTTGTTGTAAAAGAAAAAGAAGACCATCATAAAGAAGAAATTTTACATACTTTTCCATTTCCTATTGAAAAAGCAGATGAATTATTGGCTTTTTGTTTAGCCGAAAATAAAAATATTTCTGAAATAGTTTATGAAAATGAGAAAACCATGCGAAGTGAAGAAGAAATTCACAACGAATTGCTTCGCATTTGGGATACGATGCTCGAATGCATGTACATTGGTTGCCATTCAGAAGGAATTCTTCCTGGTGGATTGAATGTGCGCAGAAGAGCGTATGATATGCATATAAATTTAATCGGTGTTTTACCTTATGAAGACCCGTATTCTTGGTTGCAAATTATCAGACAAACTGAAGTCAAGTTTCGTCAAATACTCAAATGGGTAAGTTGTTTTGCCTTAGCTGTAAATGAAGTTAACGCTTCATTAGGTCGTGTTGTAACTGCTCCTACCAATGGAAGTGCAGGAGTAATTCCGGCTGTGTTAATGTATTATTTGGTAATTGAAAACCATGAAGCGGGCGAAAAAGAAATCAAACAATTTTTGATGGTTGCTGGTCAAATAGGTGCTATTTTCAAAAAAGGAGCAACTATTTCTGCTGCAATGGGTGGTTGTCAAGCCGAAATTGGAGTATCAAGTGCCATGGCCGCAGCTGCGTTATGTGAATTAATGGGCGGAACCCCAGCGCAAGTTGCAATGGCAGCTGAAATTGCTATGGAACATCACTTGGGATTAACTTGTGATCCAATTGGTGGATTGGTTCAAATTCCTTGTATAGAACGAAATACCATGGGTGCTATAAAAGCAATTAATGCTGCCGAACTGGCATTAGAAACCGATGCATTAAATGCGAAAGTACCTCTAGATAAAGTCATTGACACCATGTGGCAAACGGCAAAAGATATGAATACAAAATACAAAGAAACGTCTGAAGGTGGTTTAGCTGTTGCAGTTAATATGTCCGATTGTTAAATATTTAATCTTTAAAATATAACTAATCAATTATTCCTCATTTTTAATATGAAGCTTTCTTTTCAAAACTAAATCGGTTACTGGATGAAAGATTAATGGAATTTCTTCTACAACAACATCACTCTTATCTAATCCAAACGCCTTTTCATCAGAAACTCCAAATCCTTTCAAACTAAAATAAGAATTCAACAAGAAACCTTCTTTGAAAGAAAATACGTTTTCAAATGAAATGAATTTTTCTAAAACCACAAATTTAAAATCGGGTTCAGCATTATATTTTGAAGAACCATCTGGTCGAATGTGTAGGTCTAATTCTTTATTTTCAACTAACTCTTTAATGATGTTTTTAAAATATAATTCAACTTTAGGCTGCACTCTAAAACCTGCATTGATATTTACTTTAATTACTTTGTCGTTAATCAATTCAATTACCTCGTAATCTAAGGTAAAAGGCTCTTCGGTTCTATTAATGTGTAAAAACCAATACACATCGGCACGTTTTGGTTTTTTAGCAAAAATAGACTTCATAATTTTTTCTTCAATTTCAGAAATTTTGTCTGCTTTTGTTAAATATACTAAGTGAGTAGCATATTTAGTATACGTTGTATCACTAGACAATTCAACTAATAAATCTCTGTAATTACTTAGAGGAACATATTTAGTAAATTTATTATTCAATTGTCTTCCGAAGAAAATAATATACATTACTGCAAAAAATATTCCCGAAATTATTATGGTTACAAATCCTCCTTCTGGAAATTTTTTCATATTAGCGATAAAGAAAGAAACTTCAATAAAAGCAAAAAGCAAGAAAATTATTAAAATAATATACCTATTAAAACGCAATCTATAATACAAATAATACATCAGTAACAAAGTAGTCATCATCATAGCCAGCGTAATTGCTAAGCCATAAGCTGCTTCCATATGCTCCGAATTTTTAAAATATAAAATCATTGCCACACAACCTACCCAAAGAATTAAATTAATGGACGGAATGTATATTTGTCCCTTATTATTTGTAGGATTTTTTAAGGTAACTCTTGGCCAAAAGTTCAAGGAAATCGCTTCGTTAATCAATGTAAACGAACCACTAATCAACGCTTGAGAGGCAATGATTGCAGCCATTGTTGCAATTGCAATACCAAAAAGCAAGAACCAATCGGGCATAATTTTAAAAAATGGATTTCTACCCATTAAGAAGTTGTTTTGCTCCGACATCAACCATGCACCTTGTCCTAAATAATTAACAACCAAGCATATTTTCACGAAAATCCATGTAATTCTAATGTTACTTTTTCCGCAATGACCTAAGTCTGAATATAACGCTTCAGCTCCAGTAGTACAAAGAAAAACAGCACCTAATAACCAAAATCCTTGAGGATATTCAACTAATAAGCGATAGGCATACATTGGATTTAAACATTTTAATATTTCAGGATGATTAATAATTTGTGAAAAACCTAAAATAAATAACATCGAGAACCAAATCACCATGGTTGGTCCGAAAAAGAACCCTACTTTTTGAGTTCCAAAGCGTTGAAATAAAAATATTCCCGATAGGATTGCAATTACAATTGGTATGGTAGGAATATCTGGAAATATTACTTCAAGACCTTCAACTGCTGAAGCTACAGTAAATGGAGGTGTAATGATACCATCGGCTAATAAAGTTGCCGCCCCTAAAATGGTAGGAATTATTAAACGCCCTTTTCCAAATCGTTTTACTAATGCATATAACGAAAAAACGCCTCCCTCTCCATGGTTATCAGCGTTAAGTGTTAAAATAATATATTTAAAAGTAGTTTGAAAAGTCAATGTCCAAAAAACACATGAAATGCCTCCATAAACTAATAATTCAGAAATTGCTCGTTTATCAACGATAGCCTTCATTACATATAAAGGACTTGTTCCTATATCTCCGTAAATAATCCCTAAGGCTACTAATAATGTGGCTGCTGTAACTTTTTGTGTAGTTGAATGTCCCATAAAATTGGAAAATAATTAGCTAACTTTTTGTTTAGAATAAAAAAAATATAAGAGTTCAAGAAGTCAATTCTGAATTTAATAATCCTGAATTAATTTTTATTGGAGCTAATACAATTATTTGGTATTCTATTTTTCGACTGCAAATATACTGAGAGTTTAGATATTAACTCTTTATTTTGAAAATTATTTTTTTCTACGAGTATCAATTAAATGGATAATTTGCCATTTACCATTTTCATTATATAATGTAAACGAATTGGCTCCCACATGACTGAGCTGATCATTGATGTAAAATTCATAAGGTGTCCAAATATGGGCTAAATTTCCATCGATTTGAATATTTTTATTTAAAATTCGCTCCTCAAATTTCATGTTTGCAGGTATTGAAGCAATAGATTTTAAAAAGGCAGAAAATTCATTTGTTTCAATTTTGTTACCCTCTTTTGTATTTGCAATAGTTTGCATAATTATTTCAGGATGACACAATTCTTTTAATGTAATTGTATCCTTGGCATGGAAGGCAACGAAAAAGTCATCTATAATTTTTTTTGGATATAAATCCTGAGCGTTTAATGATATACAAATGAAAAATAATAGCGTAAAAAGTAAATTCTTCATGATTTGGTTTTTATTATAAGTTTTTAAAAGTTAATTTTGTTTCTTCAAAAATAGTCGAAAAATGTCTGTAGCAAAAAAAGATTACAAAAGAATTACCACAAAATCATTAATTGATATGAAAATCAATGGTGAGAAGATTTCTATGCTAACTGCCTATGATTTTACAATGGCTAAAATTGTAGACGCTGCAGGAGTTGATGTTATTCTCGTTGGTGATTCTGCGAGTAATGTAATGGCTGGACACGAAACTACATTACCTATTACGCTTGATCAAATGATATATCACGCTTCAAGTGTGGTTAGAGCTTGCGAAAGAGCTTTAGTTGTAGTTGATTTACCGTTTGGAAGTTATCAATCGGATCCAAAAGAAGCGCTTCGATCTTCTATTCGTATTATGAAAGAAAGTGGCGGACATGCTGTAAAACTTGAAGGCGGAAGCGAAATTGCTGCTTCCATAAAAAAAATATTGAATGCAGGTATTCCTGTTATGGGACATTTAGGCTTAACCCCACAATCGATTTATAAATTTGGAACTTATTCTGTTAGAGCTAAAGAAGATGCTGAAGCAGAAAAGCTATTAGAAGATGCAAAAATGCTTGAAAAACTCGGTTGTTTTGCATTGGTATTAGAAAAAATTCCAGCACATTTGGCTGAAAAAGTAGCTCAAAGCATCTCTATTCCCGTTATTGGAATTGGTGCAGGAGGCGGAGTTGATGGTCAAGTCTTGGTATTACATGACATGATTGGAATGACTCACGAATTTAGTCCAAGATTTTTAAGACGTTATATGAATTTATTTGAAGAGATGTCTACTGCAATTGGTCAATATGTTACCGATGTGAAATCAAAAGATTTTCCAAATGTAAATGAACAATATTAAACTGGCGGCGCTTAATTAGTACATTTTGACTGAAAAAATAATTTCAAATAAATCAAACCTACAAATTCTTCATGAGGATAATCACATCATCGTTGTTAATAAACGTGTGGGTGATATTATTCAAGGCGATAAAACCGGCGATAAACCATTATCTGATGTAGTTAAAGAATATATCAAAGAAAAATACAGCAAACCAGGTGATGTATTTTTGGGTGTTGTGCACCGTTTAGACCGTCCAACATCTGGAGTAGTTATTTTTGCAAAGACCTCAAAAGCACTAGAACGATTAAACGCTTCGTTTAAAAATAGAGAGACACAAAAAACATATTGGGCAGTAGTTAAAAACTATCCTTCTAAGGAGAAAGATACACTTACTCACTTCTTAAAACGGAATTCAAAAAACAATACCTCAAGAGCTCATATTAAAGAAGTTCCAGAAAGCAAACCAGCAAGTCTTTCGTATCAAATTATAAAAAAACTTGACCATTATTTTGTTTTAGAAATTGATTTGCATACAGGCAGACATCACCAAATAAGAGCACAGTTCCAGGCGATTGGTTGCCCAATTAAAGGCGACTTGAAATATGGTTTTGACAGAAGCAATCCGGATGGTGGTATTCACTTACATGCAAAAAAATTAGTACTTAAGCACCCAGTATCAAAAGAAATTTTTACATTTATAGCTTCTCCCCCTAAAGATGCACTTTGGGATTTAATTTAAAAAAACAAACTATGAGAAAAATTATTGAGCAAAAAGTGAGTAACGGATATTCGTTAGACTTAGGAAAACTTATTGATGAAAGTTTTGCTACCTTCAAAAAAACTTTTTTAATTGCAGGACTAGGACTAATTATTGTTTCGGTTGTGGTATTATTAATTTATATTTTGCTTTTAGGAACCTTTTTTGGTTTTTCAAATTTTACCGAAACCATGACTTCTCTTGAAAGCCTAGCAACTGATAAAACATTTATTATAGGAAATGCAGTTGTATCTATGTTTTTTAGTGCATTATTTGCTCCTACAACTGCTGGTTTTATTCATTTAAATCATTTATCAGCTACTAAAAAAGAATTTAGTTTTTCTAATTTATTTGATTTTTACAAAGGGTACTTTTTTAAACAATTATTTTTAAGCTATTTAATTATTGGGTTTACAACAGCAGTTATTACATCAGTTTTAACTCTTCTTGGATTTGAATTTTTTAATTCGGTGGTTCAAATTTTTATTGGTTTGTTTACCGTTTTTACTGTTCCATTAATTATTTATGGCGAACAAAATTATTTAGAAGCTATAACAAAAAGTGTTCAGTTGTTTTTTAAACAACCCTTTATCATAATAATAGCATTAATAATAGCTGGTATAGGAATGCTTTTAGGAATTTTTGTTTTATGTATTGGTATTCTCTTTACACTTCCATTTATTTATTCTATGTATTATGTAATTTATGCGCAATCAGTTGGTTTTAAAGAAGCATTACCTATAGATGAAAGTGGTTTAGAATAATATTTTACATTTAGTTTTGAAAAATTAGTAGATTTTACTCTAATCTATTATCAGAAAAAAATAATAGCTGTTGTTTTTGCATTTTTCATAAATCGGCAGAAATATTAGAATTTTTAAGGTATGTTCAAGTAATTCTGAGCATACCTTTTCTGATTTCATAATCAAATTAAATTCATTTTCAAACAATTTTCAGGATGTACTGTTCCATCCATAGTATGCTTATTCCAATTTTATCTACATTATATAGTATTTGGATCTCAATAATTTATTAGCCTAACCAACCTTCTCTGTCTAAACTGCGATACTGAATAGCTTCTGCTACATGATGCGATTGAATAGAATTTGACGCTTCCAAATCAGCTATTGTTCGAGCAACTTTCAAAATTCGATCATATGCTCTAGCTGACAAATTTAAACGTTCCATAGCCGTTTTTAATAACTGCAAAGAAACTTCTTCTAAAACACAAAACTCTCTAATTAATTTGCTACTCATTTGTGCATTATAATGAATGTATTCCATACTTTCAAATCGTAAAGATTGAATAGTTCGTGCAAGGGTCACTCGTTTTCTAATTTCTGTACTGCTTTCCGCTTTGCGTGTTTCGGTAAGTTTTTCAAATGGAACAGGAGTTACTTCTATATGAATATCAATTCTATCTAATAATGGTCCTGATATTTTACTCAAATAACGTTGCATTTCCATAGGCGATGAACTCACTGGCGCATTTGGATCATTAAAATATCCGCCAGGGCTTGGGTTCATACTGGCAACCAACATAAATGACGACGGATAAGTAATCGTAAATTTTGCTCTTGAAATGGTCACTTCTCGATCCTCTAAGGGCTGTCGCATTACTTCTAAAACTTCTCTTTTAAATTCGGGTAATTCGTCTAAAAATAATACACCATTGTGTGCCAAAGAGATTTCGCCTGGTTGCGGATAACTTCCTCCACCGACTAAACTAACACTTGAAGCAGTATGGTGCGGACTTCTAAATGGGCGCTGAACCATCAAACCCACCTCTTTTGTTTTACCAGCTACCGAATGAATTTTTGTAGTTTCTAATGCTTCGCGCATCGTCATGGGCGGTAAAATACTTGGCAAACGTTTGGCTAACATCGTTTTTCCTGAACCTGGAGGACCAATTAAAATAATGTTATGCCCACCTGCTGCTGCAATTTCCATACAACGTTTAATAGACTCTTGACCTTTGACATCGCTGAAATCATGTTCTGGAAAATCTAAAGTTTTATTAAATTCTTCTGTGCAGTCAATTAATGTTGGAATTAAATCGTGCTTTCCTTCAAAAAAATTGATGACTTGCATTACGTTTTCAACACCATATACATCAATTCCTTCAACAATTGCGGCTTCTTTTACGTTCTGAAATGGCAAAATCAAACCTTTAAATCCTTCTTCTTTTGCCTTAATTGCAATAGATAATGCGCCTTTTATAGGTTGCAAACCACCATCTAAAGACAACTCACCCATAATAACATAATTTTGGATTGTATCGGATTTAATCTGAGAAGAAGCTGCTAGAATTCCTACCGCTAATGTTAAATCATAAGCAGAACCTTCTTTACGCAAATCGGCGGGCGCCATATTTACAGTAATTTTTTTTCCGGGAAATTGATAATTATTATTTTTTAGAGCGGCTGCAATTCGATAACTGCTTTCTTTTATCGCGGAATCAGGTAAACCTACTAAGTGATATCCTATTCCTTTATCGACATTAACTTCAACTGTAATGGTGGTGGCTTCTACGCCAAAGACGGCGCTACCGAATACTTTTACTAACATGGCTTATACTATTTAATGGCTTATATAGTTGCAAATATAGAAAAGTTTTTGAAATAAAAAATCCCGATTACTCGGGATTTAATTTATTTTTTGAATTTTGCAATGCCTTCTTCCAACCATTTTTTATATTCAGTAGCATCGGGTGTGTAGCCTATAGGCTTAGAAATATCTTCACCATCTGAATTCAAAATTACATAATAAGGTTGGGCATTGTTTTTATATCGTGTAATTTGATAATCGCTCCATTTATTACCAATGGTTACGATTTCTTTACCCGTTTCTTTCGATACATATTGAGCTTCTTTTGGTAACTCACGTTTATCATCGACATACAATGAAATTAAAACTACTTTATCTTTTAATAGATATAAAATTTCAGGTTTCGACCAAACAAAATCTTCCATTTTTCGACAATTCACACAAGCATGACCTGTAAAATCTAATAAAATAGGTTTTCCTACTATTTTGGCATACGCTACTCCATCTTCATAATCATGAAAAGCAATAATTCCGTGTGGTCCTGAATGTGCGTGTTCCGGCAAATCAATAGTTGTAGTAGTATTTGATGAAGAAGTTCCAATACCATTCGGACTTTCGCTATAAGTCATTGGCGGTGGAAATCCTGAAATAATTTTTAAAGGTGCACCCCAAAGTCCAGGGATTAAATAAATCGTAAATATGGTTACAAAAATTGCCATAAATAATCGGCCAATTGATAAGTGCGACATTGGACTATCGTGAGGTAATGTAAGTTTTCCGAACAGATATACAGCCCAAGTTCCAAAAATTGCAATCCAAATTCCTAAGAAAACTTCACGCTCTAATAAGTGTGCTTGAACAACTAAATCAGCATTTGATAAAAATTTAAAGGCTAATGCCAATTCTAAGAAACCTAATGATACTTTAACGGTATTCAACCATCCACCTGATTTTGGTAACGTGTTCATCCAACCTGGAAACATTGCAAATAACATAAATGGTAAGGCTAATGCCGATGAAAAACCAAGCATTCCTACAATAGGTGCTAATCCGCCTTTTGAAGCTGATTCCACTAATAATGTACCTACAATTGGACCCGTACAAGAAAACGAGACTATAGCTAATGCTAATGCCATAAATAAAATACCTACAAATCCACCACGATCGGCTTGTTGATCTACTTTGTTAGCCCAAGAATTAGGTAATACAATTTCAAATGCACCTAAAAAAGAAGCTGCAAAGAATACTAAAAGTCCGAAGAAAATTAGATTAAACCACACATTTGTAGATAACGCATTTAATGAATCGGCGCCAAATATTCCGGTTACTAATGAACCTAAAATTACATAAATTAATATGATTGAAACCCCGTATAAAACTGCATTTTTCTTTCCTTCTGCCTTTGTTTTACTTTGTTTAGTAAAAAAACTAACGGTCATTGGAATCATTGGAAATACGCATGGTGTTAGCAAAGCAGCAAAACCGCCAATAAACGCCAAAAAGAAAATTGACCATAGACCCTTTTTCTCTTCAACTGGTGTTTCATTACTTTTTTGTGCTTTATTTTCCGATACATTCGACGATTGAACAGTACTTACCGAATCAACTTTTTGAGTAGTTGAATCAGATGCAGTTAAAACGGCTTGATCATTCGTTATTTTGATTTCAGGTAATTGAAAAGTAAATGTATTATCTTGCTGAATACATTGCTCTTTACATGCTTGGTATTCAACATATACTTTAACTTCTTTTAATTTGGTATTAGTAACTTTAATTACTTGTTTAAATTGAGCCGTTTTAGCAAAATAATATTCATCCACTTCAAAAATATCGTTGAATACTTTCTTGTACGCACTCTCTTTTGTTTTGCCTACTAAATCATAATTTCCTTTGGCATTTTTAAAGTTAAAAACCGTTGGAAGTGCCCCACCATCTGGAGTATATTGCGAATACATGTGCCACTCATTTTCGATAGTAGCTTCCATAACCAATTCAAATTCGGTATCAGATTTTTGAACTACTTTACTTTTCCATTTAACAGGATTTAAAATTTGTCCTTGAGCAAAAAAGGTTATTAATAATAAAATGTAGGTGAATTTTTTCATTAGTTTAGTTCAATTTTTATACGGTTTTTTGTTGTTTCGTTTGCTATGAATCGGTTGTCTGCGCGCTTACCAATAATCCAAATAATTTGGTCTTCAGCACATAATAACCATTGATTTTTTTTATCTAAAAGGGAATATTTTTCGTCTTTAAAATACTTACTCAATTTCTTTTTTCCATTCATTCCAGCGGGATAAAAACAATCGCCTTCTTGCCATTTCCTTAACGTGAGCGGAAATTTTAGTGCATCTTCATTTACAAATATACAATTTGAATCGGTTTCTAAATGGCTAACCTCCTTACAAAAAGTAAGATTTAAGGGAATATTAACTTTAGAAGTTATCGATTCAATTGTGTAAACTTCTTCTATATTGTTGTATTTTCTTTCGGAAAGGATTAATTTCTCTCGGTCTTTCAACAAAACAAAGGTTTCAGAAAAGACTTGCTTTCCTGATTGCGCCTCGACCAAATCATTAATATCATTCCAAGCTGAAAAGCCGTATTTATTCAGCCATTGGTACAAATAGGCTTGGTAATTTTGGAATTTTAGTAATTGAGTCAAATTGATTTCGAGTTGATTTTCTTTCTCTTCAACTACTTTTTCATAAACTAATCGAGTAGCATCATCAACTAAACTTTCTGCTTGTTGTAAATGTTGCACTGTATTTTGAAACGAATCTAAAAATCCTGCATTCATTTCCTTCAATAGAGGAACAATGGAATGTCTAATTTTATTTCGAAGATATTTATCGGAAGCGTTACTCGAATCTTCTCGCCATTGGATTTGATATTCTTCAGCAAAATGTTCAATTTCCAATCTTGAAAAAGGCAACAACGGACGGACAATATATCCATTTTTAGTCGGAATTCCCGTTAAACCGTCTAACCCAGTTCCTCTGGAAAAATTAATTAAAACTGTTTCCAATGAATCATCTAAATGGTGAGCTGTAGCAACATACTTCATTTGTGATTGGGATAACATTTCATAAAACCATTGATACCGAAGATTTCTAGCGGTAATTTGAATTGATTCTTTATTCTTGGCTGCTGTTGTATTTGTTTCAAAATATTTAGTGTGGAATGGAATACCTTTTGAACTACAAAATGATTCTATAAATTGGGTTTCTGCATCACTTTCAGTACCTCTTAACATGAAATTACAATGCAAAACTTCAAAATTCAAGTGGAGTTGGGCACACAAATGAACTAAAACCATACTATCAATTCCGCCACTAACGGCAATACAAAAGGGTTCGTTTGCAAGAAACGGAAAATTAGTCTTAATATGTTGTGCAAATTGTTCTCTCATACTCTTAAGATAATACCTCAAACATCGCTTTTGCCTTCAACAAACATTCTTCATACTCATTTTCAGGAATAGCTTTTGAAGTTACAGCGCTTCCAACAGAAAACGAAAGATATTCATTTTTAGCGTTATATAAAATACTTCGAATAACCACATTAAAATCAAAATCGCCATTTGGAGTGAAATAACCCACTGCCCCACTATACAATCCTCGTTTCGTTTCTTCTAACGTTTCAATGATTTGCATGGCTGAAATTTTAGGTGCACCAGTCATACTTCCCATTGGAAAAGTCATTCTGATGATTTCAACTGGTGAAGTCGTATTTTCTACTTCGGAAACAATTGTAGAAATCATTTGATGTACTTGCTTAAACGTATATACTTCGCACAATTCTTCTACTTGAACACTTCCTTTTGTAGCGGTGTGCGATAAATCGTTTCGAACTAAATCAACAATCATGATGTTTTCCGAACGTTCTTTTTCGTTTTGAGCTAAATCAGATTTTAATTGCTCATCTAAAATAGGATTTTCATTTCGCTTGGATGTGCCTTTAATGGGTTGGGAAATAACTTTTGTACCCTCTTTTCTCAAATAACGTTCGGGCGAAGCAGAAAGTAAATAATGATCCTGATTTTTGAAATACACGGCAAAAGGTGGTTCAGAAATAGTATTTAATTTATGATAAATTTCTAAAGGATCAATTTTAGCATTTTCGGCATAGAACTCCATACAAAAATTAGCTTCATAAATATCGCCACGCTGAATATGTTCGAGCATTTTGGAAACTTTTAAAAGATAATTTTCTTTTGAGATTCTCTGATTTATAGTGATTTCTCGCAAAGTCGCAGAGTCGCAAAGTTTAGACAAAATAATATCGCTGAAATCAGCTTCCATTTCGTAATCGCACATTCGTAAATACTGCATTTCAACTTGATTCCCTTTGATTAAAAACAACTTTTTAGGTTGGAAGAAAAACACATCAGGAAAAGCTAATCCGTCGAAATTATTAGATTGTAACTCTTCGGTATCGTTTTTTACGTCGTAAGACAAATAGCCAAATAGCCAATCTTTCGTTTGACTTTGGTACTGATACAAATCTTGAAATGCATTTTCGTAATCGGTTTTAATTGAGGTAAAAGCATCAACGGCTACAACCGCATCATAACTCGAATACTTTTGATGATAGACATTTGAATCTAAAAATACAACCTCCCTGAATTGGTTAGCCCAATGCAGTAATTGCGTTTTAAAATTTGGAAAGGATGAAATATCTTTTGTACTAGTTGTTCTCAATGCACTAATATTTGTCCAAAAATACAACAAAAATTGATGAAAATTTTTCACAATAAAAAAAATCCCAAACTCCATTTCTGGAATTTGGGATTTTTATCCTTAGACAAGCTCAGGATGACACTATTTAAATTACACGTGTAATGCTCTATTTTCAGTGGCCGCTAAAGCAGCTTCTTTGATGGCTTCGGCAAAAGTTGGGTGCGCGTGAGACATTCTTGAAATATCTTCTGCACTGGCTCTAAATTCCATTGCGGTAACCGCTTCGGCAATTAAATCGGCACATCTTGCACCAATCATATGAACTCCTAAAACTTCGTCTGTTTTGGCATCGGCTAAGATTTTTACAAATCCGTCCGTGTCGCCACCTGCTCTTGCTCTTCCTAAAGCTTTAAATGGAAAACTACCCGATTTAAATTCGATACCTTCGGCTTTCAATTGCTCTTCTGTTTTACCCACAGCAGCGACTTCTGGCCAAGTGTACACAACACCCGGAATTAAATTATAATCGATATGAGGTTTCTGTCCTGCGATGATTTCAGCAACCATAACACCTTCTTCTTCCGCTTTGTGTGCTAACATCGCTCCACGAACGACATCACCAATAGCATAAATATTAGCAGCCGAAGTTTGTAAATGATCGTTTACTTCGATTTGACCTCTTTCAGTAACTTTTACACCTGCTTTTTCTGCGTTTAAACCATCGGTATAAGGACGACGACCCACAGAAACTAATGCATAATCTCCTTCTAATGAAATGATTTCACTTTTTGCATTTTCTGCTTTTACGGTAACTACATCCCCTGCTCTCTCAACCGATTGCACTTTGTGAGATGTGTAGAATTTCATGCCTTGTTTTTTAAAGACTTTTGTCAATTCTTTAGATAGCGACGCATCCATTCCTGGAATAATTCGATCCATAAATTCAACTACAGAAACTTGTGCTCCTAAACGTAAATATACCTGTCCTAATTCGATTCCGATAACCCCACCACCAATAATTACTAAGTGTTTAGGAACTTCTTTCAGTTTTAACGCTTCAGTTGAAGTGATGATTCTGTCTTTATCTAATTTGATAAATGGTAAGTTTGAAGGTTTAGAACCTGTAGCAATAATGATATTTTTAGATTCAATAATTTCCGAAGACCCATCTTCTTTCGTTACTTTTACTGAAGTAGCGCTTTCAAACGAACCTACTCCATTAAAAACCGTGATGTTATTTTTATCCATTAAGAATTTAACCCCACCCGAAGTTTGATCCACAACCGCTTGTTTACGAGCAATCATTTTCTCTAAATTCACTTTTACTTCTCCCGAAACTTCAATTCCGTGATCGGCAAAGTGTTGTAATTCTTCATAATGATGCGAAGA
>CAMDQL010000022.1 GCA_945905915.1 Flavobacterium psychrophilum | reverse complement strand
TTTGTAGTCCAGTGCTCAATTCTATAGTACCTAGGGCATTAGAATTGATCAATTTTTTGATTCCAGACAAACCGCCTGTTCGTAATGCCATTTTATTTGCAAACTCTTCTAAAACTTGACTCAATTGTGCAAAATCTGGTGTTACATACAATTGAGGTTGAGGCTTTGTAATATCGAAACTTTGATCCGCAGCTGAAATATCGTAGGGTATCTTTTTGACATTATTGGTCATACACCAAGCACTTTCTCCAATAGACGAAAGTAAACCGGCACCATAAATTTTTGGATCTTCAATAGTTCCAATTAAGCCATATTCAACCGTCCACCAGTGTAAATTTCTAATTTTAGACATTTCAGACAATTCACCCATATTGTTTTGTAAGTAATCCACTTGGGCTTCTGCTTTTTTAATTTCTTCTTCGGGAGTACCTTCTGCTTCTTTTACAATAGATAATAATCGAACGGCTTCGTATAATTCGTAATCTCTAGCAGAAGAAATCGCTTTACAACCAATTTCACCAAATCGTCTTAAATATTCTGCGTATTCGGGGTTTGCAATAATAGGCGCATGACCCGCACCTTCGTGAATAATATCGGGAGCTGGTGTATATTCGATGTGTTCTAATTGGCGAATATCGCAAGCAATGACTAAAACGTTATACGCTTGAAATTCCATAAAAGCATTGGGAGGAATGAAACCATCAACAGCAACGGCAGCCCAACCAATCTCTTTTAAGATACGATTCATTCCATACATATTTGGAATATTATCGATTTCTAAACCTGTTTTTTGCAACCCATCTGAGTAAGAATTATGTGCAACTTTTGAAAGGTAATCTACATTTTTACGCATAACATATCTCCAAACCGCTTGATTTATAGGAGTGTAATCTTCATAAACTTGTGGTTTGATGAATTGCTTCAAATGTTCAGGTAATCGATCAATCAACGGATTGCTTTCAAAATGCGTTTCCATAATTTTATTGGTGATGTTTGATGTAAAATTACGAATTTTTCAGAAAGTTGGAAAGTATTTTGTGAATTCAATATAAAAAAAATCAGATAATTACTTCCTCATTTTTTTTATCGTTTCAAAGAAAAATGGGCTTTAAATTGTTTTTTTGTGCCATTTTCTGTGTAATCAAGTGTGAACCAATAGTCGGTTGATGGTAATTTTTCATTGTTGTATATTCCATTCCATCCTTCACTCGCTGTGGTTGCGCTCAGTTGTTTCAATAACTTTCCATAGCGATCAAAGATGTATAATTTAGCATCGGGTTGATTTAATCCAATGATGTTCCATGTATCGTTATAACCGTCACCGTTTGGTGTGAAATATTTTGGATAATCAATCACCAATACTTCTTGGGTCAGATAAGTACATCCTTGTGTATCCACTACTGTAATGTCATGTGTTCCAGCACTTACTCCAGTGAATATATTTGATTCTTGTAATATGCCTTGATCTAATTGATACAATAATGTTCCGTTGCCACCTGTTACGGTTACTACAAGCGTTGCATTGTCGCTAAAATATTCGCTCTGTGTTACAGTTAAGCTTGTTGCAGGGTTTGTTGCCGTTACCACTGCGCTGGCTATATTGGAAACACAATTGGTAGTGCTATTGGTTGCCACAACGGTATACGTTCCTACTTGTGTTGCAGTATAGGTTGCACTAGTTGCTCCCGGAATTGTTGCGACTGGAGTTGTATTGCCCTGGAAGGTCCAAACAAAATCATAATCTACATCATTTAATCCTGAATCCAATTCGTAAGTTTGGAACGGAACTCCTGCACCATCCACACAAATGGTTCCATCGGTTAAGGAAACTACTGGTAATGGATCTACATAGACTCTCACCGTTATAGGTATGCCTGGACAGCCTGTTAATACCGGAGTAATAATATAATCGACATAACCTCGGGTATTGCCCGTAGTGGTTAATGGTTGTGCTATATTTATAGATAACCCTGAATTAGTTCCTGCGCTCGCTCCTGAAACACCAACAGGATCAACTGTCCAATTGAAGACTGTTGCGGCGTTGAAGGTTGAAACACTTATAAAGGTAGATTCACCACTACATAAATCGGGATGTGTTGCACTTCCAAAAATTACAGGAACCGGATTTACCGTTACTGTTATTCTTTGTGGAGTTCCTGTACAGCCATTTAAACTTGGCGTTACTTCATAAACAACAGTTCCTTGAGATAATCCTGTGGTAGTAAGTATTTGATTGATGACTGCACCGCTTGCGTTTAATGCGCCACTCACACCTACACTGCTTACTACACTCCAAGAGTAAACCGTATTATTGATAGCTCCTGAAAACGAAATATTAGTAGCTTGCCCTGAACAAATGGTTTGAGCTAGTGAAGCTGGACTTACAATTACATTTGGAATAGGATTCACAGTAACCACAACAGTTGCTGGTGCGCCTAAACAACCATTAGCTTCTGCTACAATAACATAGGTGACTTGACCTGCTGATAATTGATTGGCATTTAACACAAGTGTTTGATTAATACTAGTTGCTCCCGATCCAGTAACCGATCCAGATTGACCCGTTATAGTTGTAGCAGTTGCAGTCCATGAAAAAGTAGCGCCAGCAACATTACTCAACAAATTAATGTTGGTTGTGCCACCCGAACAAAAACTCTGTGTAGTAACACTTGGAATAACTGTAGGTAATGGATGAACTACAATAGTCATTGTCCTATTCAAACCACATTGACCTGCGTTTGGTGTGAATTCATAAGTAACATCATTAGCTGTACTTGAAATCAAATTCCAAACCCCAACTATAGGTGGTGTATTTAATGAACTAGTTGGTATGTTAATCGTTGCCCCTTGACAAACTGGATTTACTTGAGCAAAGATTGGTAAGATCGGAGTAATTGCATTAATACTGAATGATGCTGAAGGCAGGGAAATACAACCACCAATTCCTGAAGTAACTGTATAATTTGTTCCAAAAGTCATCCCAGAGATTGATCCAGTTGAATTAACTGTTGGTCCAGAAGGAGTAAAATCATAAGTATTGATAGCAATAAAATTTGAAATTGTTGCATTTGCATTTACAAAGCAAGTTGGTGGTGTTGTTATAATAGTTGGTGCGACAGGTTGCGAACCTATATTATTCCAAACACAAGTTGTAGCATTGAACACAAAAATATCCCAACAATTCACTTGAGCAGGTTGAGCAGGTTGAGTACCCGTATTATTCCAAACACACGTTGTAGTATTGAACACAAAATTATCCCAACAATTCACTTGAGCCGGTTGAGCCGGTTGTGTACCAGTATTATTCCATAAACAAGTTGTAGCATTGAACACAAAAATATCCCAACAATTCACTTGAGCAGGTTGAGCAGGCTGCGAACCAATATTATTCCAAACACACGTTGTAGCATTGAACACAAAATTATCCCAGCAATTCACTTGAGCAGGTTGAGCAGGTTGAGTACCAGTATTATTCCATAAACAAGTTGTGGCATTGAACACAAAATTATCCCAGCAATTTATTGGAGTTGGTTGAGCAGGTTGCGAACCATTATTAACCCAAGTACAAGTTGTAGTATTGAACACAAAATTATCCCAACAATTCACTTGAGTAGGTTGCGCGGGCCGAATTTCTGTAAGCTGAACATTTAAAACACTTGAATAGCAACCAGAAATTAATTCATGAGCTATTACATTATAACTTCCAGCAGGTAAACCTGTAAAAAGTACATTTGATTGATAATTTGTTCCGTTAATACTGTATTCAAAAGAATTGGTTTGATAAAGATAAGTTCCTATATTTGAATAATCTTGCGGATCTATAGCATTCCAATCGGCAGGATTCCATATTAAACTTGGATGCGGTGCAGTTACTAATCTTCTGTAAACATATCCATCAGCATCATTTGGAGTAAAATCATTACCATCTGCTCTTCCCCATAAATCGATTTCAGTATTGGTGTTTGAAGTAAGTCTAATATTGTCATTTGTATTTATACCAAAGCAAGTTGAAACTACCAAATCTGGAATAACGCCACCTTGATTTACATTGCTCCCTATAGAAATTACAAAAACATCATTATTTAATAAAGTTCCTGATAATGGAAAATCACATGAAGTAAATGTATTTCCATTATTGTATATTTTGATTTTATAATTTGCTAAATTTTTAGAGGCTCCGGTTCCGTTATATATTTCAATGTAAGTTAAAGCCCCTAAATCATGATCTGAAACTTCTGAAATAAATAAATCTGTAGGAATTGGTAAACTTGAGTTATTTAAAGGACTTAAAATTTTTATTTTTCCATTACTTGTTCCGCAATCTGGTTGCGTTATTTCTACAGTGGGAGTTGGAATTATGTGAGGTAATAGATTAAAACCAATGCTTTTTGTTTGACCACAGTAATCTGTATAGGAACAATTTACGGATTGGCTTGATGAGATGGTATAATTTGCACTATTTGTTGTAGAAGAATTATTTGACCAAACATAATTTGAGCCTAATAATGGAGCTGATAAAGGAACAACTGAACCTATACAATCTTCAATTGAAGAACTAATTGATGGAAAACGAACCTGTTGTAAATTTGACAAACCACCTGTAGAACCTGATATGGACCAAAAAACGGTATTATTTCCCAAAAAAGTATTTGCTATATGGTTTGCGGTAGTAGATGTAGCTCTCAATATGTCATTTACATATACTTCTAATTTTTGTTGGGTAGCACTTGTATAAATCCATTTTATTCTGATGGGAATGAACGTATTGTCTTCTACATTTCCACAATTATTGAGCATGCACACTGGTGCAGTTTGACCTTGAATTATTAGGTTTGAAAGGGTTGGAAAACCACTTTTATAAATGCCAATGTGGTCTTGAGGTATATCGCCATTTGAAATATCATTATCATACGTATCAAATTCTACAACCAAAAGATTATTAACTGCAGGAATACCAAGACCTCCTCCACTAGTTAATCCAGGACTACATAAATTAGATAAAAAAAACGTCATTCCATCTGCTCCGTTTCCATCAAGTGAACCAAAATTCATATCGAAATTTAATTCAAATGAGGTGGATAAATCTAACGGAAAATAATTAGTTATTAAACCAGAAGTAAAATTTGAATTTGGCGTAATTCTATAGGTTACAGGATTATTACTAGATAATTGAGCAGTTCCTTGTGTAGAAAAATATTGAGAATATCCATTTGTAAATATAAATAATAATAAAAATGTGAGCGCATGTTTGTGCATATCTACTTTTTAATTGAAATTTTAACTTAAATATTTAATTAAAATTTTTATTTATAAATAATTATAATATCCTGCAAATTAAAGTATTATTAATTAATTAAGCTAAATTTCATTACTATTAAATCCATTTATTAAAAAAATAGATGCATCAATTAAAATAGCTTTAAATCTTTATTTTTTTTGAATTTACTTATAATATGTAATAAAAAGATTCTCTATTACTTATTTAGGAGGATATTGTTTTAAAATTTTTGATACAAATTCTTTAATTCTAGCATCTTTTTTTTCAGTATTTTTTGTGAGATAACCACTACCTTCTCCTTGCCAAACTAACTTTTTAGTTTTAGCATCTATAATATCAATAAACAAAGTGCCTTCAGGGGTAGTTGTTACATTTGAATATCCCATTCCCCAGTATGGATTCCAGCCCCAGCCAAAACCATAGTTTTGATAGACATCTACGCGCTCTCTTTCTTTTGTGAAAATGCTAATTAATACATCTGGAGTGTCTAATTTTGAAAGACCTTTTGCAGACATTATTTCGTCAATAGCATTAAGAATTCGTTTTTTATCCAAATCTGAAATTTCAGCTTTATCTATGCCGCTTTTTAAGTAAGCGTATGATTTGTAATTTGTGAAACTAACTTTTTTATCATAATCGGCATTTACTCTTACCGAACTACAAGATGATAAAGCGATTAAAATAATTAGCGAAAGTAATTTTAATGTTTTCATACATATTAATTTTAGGGTTATGGATACTATTAGTTACTAAATTTTTTAATTTTAATTTAACAATGAATCATCCACTAAATTAGGTAAAGTTACTCTTAATAAAGGTTGTGCTTTCATTGCGCGTTTTATAGCAAATATTGCCCCTTCATTTCTAGCCCAATTTCTTCTTGATATTCCATTGTTTACATCCCAAAATAACATCATTTCCAAACGTTTAGATGCTTCTTTAGTACCATCAAGAAGCATGCCAAAACCTCCATTAATTACTTCGCCCCAACCTACGCCTCCTCCATTATGAATAGAAACCCAAGTGGCACCTCGGAAACTATCTCCAATTACATTTTGAATAGCCATATCGGCTGTAAATCGGGAACCGTCATAAATATTTGATGTTTCTCTGTATGGCGAATCGGTACCAGAAACATCATGATGGTCTCTGCCTAAAATTACCATTCCAATTTCGCCATGAGCTATTGCTTGATTAAATGCTTCTGCAATTTTAATTCGTCCTTTGGCATCGGCATATAAAATACGAGCTTGCGATCCTACAACTAATTTATTTTCTTGTGCGCCTTTTATCCATTGAATATTATCGGCCATTTGTTGTTGAATTTCTTCTGGAGAAGTTTTTATCATTTCTTCTAAAATAGCACAAGCAATTGCATCAGTTTTAGCTAAATCTTCAGGATTTCCTGAGGCACAAACCCAACGAAATGGTCCAAAACCGTAATCAAAACACATTGGACCCATAATATCTTGTACGTAACTATTGTATTTAAAATCGATATGATTTTCTGCAAACACATCAGCACCAGCTCTTGAAGCTTCAAGTAAAAACGCATTTCCGTAGTCGAAAAAATACGTGCCTTTATCCGTATGTTTATTAATTGCAAGCGCATGTCGACGCAACGTTTTTTGTACTTCTTCTTTAAATTTATTTGGATTATTTGCCATCATTTCATTTGACTCATCAAATGTAAATCCGATTGGGTAGTAGCCACCAGCCCAAGGATTATGAAGTGACGTTTGGTCAGAACCTAAATCGATATGTAAATTTTCTGCATCAAATCGTTCCCAAACATCTACTACATTTCCTAAATAAGCAATAGAAACTACTTCATTGGTTTCCATCGCTTTTCTAACTCTCGCTACTAAAAGTGTAATGTCTTCAATCACTTCATTTATCCAACCTTGTGAATGTCGAATGTGTGTTATTTTAGGATTCACTTCTGCACAAACGGTAACACAACCCGCGATATTTCCTGCTTTTGGTTGTGCGCCTGACATTCCACCTAATCCAGAAGTTACAAATAAACCGCCTTTTGGTAATTTTTTTATTTTTCGAAAACCGTTTAAAACTGTAATTGTAGTTCCATGAACAATACCTTGAGGTCCAATATACATATAACTTCCTGCGGTCATTTGTCCGTATTGCGACACGCCTAACGCATTCATTTTTTCCCAATCGTCTGGTTTAGAGTAATTTGGAATTACCATTCCGTTGGTAACTACAACTCTTGGTGCTTCTTTATGTGAAGGAAATAATCCCATCGGATGACCAGAATACATAGATAGCGTTTGTTCATCTGTCATTTCAGACAAATATTTCATAGTGAGTAAATATTGTGCCCAATTTTGAAAAACCGCACCATTTCCTCCATAAGTAATTAATTCATGCGGATGTTGTGCTACTGCATAATCTAAATTATTTTGTATCATCAACATAATGGCTTTTGCCTGTTCAGAATTTCCCGGATAGTCTGAAATAGGTCTTGCTTTCATTTCATAATCTGGACGGAAACGATACATATAAATTCGACCATATTTTTCCAATTCGGCTTTAAATTCAGGGAGTAACGTGGCATGGTGTTTGGGGTCAAAATAGCGTAAAGCGTTTTTTAAAGCTAATTTTTTTTCTTCATCTGAAAGAATTTCTTTTCGCTTAGGCGCATGATTTATGTTTGTATCATAAGCTTTTGGTTGCGGCAATACTGCTGGAATACCTTCTGCTATTTGTTCTTGAAATGTCATTTTTGATGTATTATTGTATGTTGTATGTTGTATGTTGTATTTTTTTACTGTAAACTGCGACTGAATTCTGATTACTTTTTCAAAGTTCCTGTTTTTTTGTCGAAACCATATGGACAATGTCTACATCCGCTTTTACAGCAATAGCCTCTTTTTAAATGGTATTTTTCAGTAAAACATTTATATCCTTCAGGAGTGTAATAAAAATCTACTCCTTCTTTTAAATTATTTGGATCTATTTTATTGTTCATAGCTACAAATTTAGCAACTTTGCAGCAAATGATTGTA
This sequence comes from Flavobacterium psychrophilum, assembly GCA_945905915.1. Classification (GTDB taxonomy): domain Bacteria; phylum Bacteroidota; class Bacteroidia; order Flavobacteriales; family Flavobacteriaceae; genus Flavobacterium; species Flavobacterium psychrophilum_S. The sequence goes on along the minus strand of CAMDQL010000022.1, from coordinate 14,322 downwards.
TTAGTTTCTAAATATTTACATGACGAACAATTATTTTTATGTATGATGCCCAGTAACCAAAAAATACCGATTCATTTTCCTAATGGAATTGAGCTTTTTATCAAAAGAGAAGATTTGTTGCATCCCATAATATCTGGGAATAAATTTAGAAAATTAAAATATAATTTAGCCGAAGCAAAACGATTAGGATATAAAAAATTGCTCACTTTTGGCGGGGCTTTTTCAAATCATATTGTTGCTGTTGCCGGTGCCGGAAAAGAATTTGGTTTTGAAACCGTTGGAATTATTCGGGGTGAAGAATTATTTGATGAAATTGGAGAAAACCCTTCATTACAATTTGCTCATGAACACGGAATGCAATTTCATTTTATAGATCGAACAAGCTATCGTGATAAAACTTCACCTGAATTTTTATCGAAATTAGAACAGATGTTTGGCTCGTTTTATCCTATTCCTGAAGGCGGAACTAATGATTTGGCAATAAAAGGTTGCGAAGAAATTTTAACTTCTGAAGACAAAAGTGAATTTTCGCACATTTGTTGTGCCATGGGAACTGGAGGGACTATTTCTGGAATTATTAACTCGTCAAGCGAAAACCAACAAATTATTGGATTTTCTTCGTTAAAAGGTGATTTTTTGTCTGAGGTAATTTGTAATTTTGTGCAGAAAAAAAATTGGAACGTTAATTGTACCTATCATTTTGGAGGTTACGGGAAAGTTTCAGAGGAACTGATTGATTTTTTGAACCAATTTTATCAAGAAACCAAAATTCCTTTAGATCCTGTTTATTCAGGAAAAATGATGTTTGGGATAATTGATTTAATTCAGAACAATTTTTTTCCGCCTCATTCAAAAATTCTCGCAATTCATACAGGTGGATTACAGGGGATTTTAGGAATGAATCAAGTTTTACAAGCAAAAAATAAAAAAATAATACAGTATAATGATTAAAAAAATTAGCCTAGTTTTTCTTGTTTTCTTAATATTAAGTTGTACAAGTTCAAGATCTGTTGTAAGAACTACTTCGAAAACAAAAACAACATCTGCCAAGAAAAAAGTTGTTTCAACAACAGATAAAAAGCAATCTAAAGCTCAAATCGATTCGAACCAAAAAAGCAAAAACGGTGATGAGATTGAATTGCAGGCCACTTCAAATGTAAAAACCTATGAAGAGGAAATTAAGCTATATGTTGCCAGTTTTCATGAGATTGCAAAAAATAGCATGAAAACGCACGGTATTCCGGCGAGTATAATTTTAGCGCAAGGAATATTAGAATCGGGAGCTGGAAAAGGAAAATTAGCACAATCTGCTAACAATCATTTCGGAATCAAATGCCATACTGGTTGGACAGGTGATAGTGTAAAACACGATGACGATGCCGAACAAGAGTGTTTCAGAAAATATACGCAACCATCAGAATCGTATAAAGATCATTCTTTGTTTTTAACTTCGCGAAGCAGATATGCAACTTTGTTTAAATTGGACAAAGGCGATTATCAATCATGGGCTAGAGGATTAAAAGCTGCGGGCTATGCTACTGATGTTAAATATCCCGATAAGTTAATTGGATTAATTGAACGATTCGAGTTGTATAAATACGATAATGAGGTGTTGAATAGAAATTATATTCCAGTAAAAAAAGATCCTGTATTGGAAATTTCTGAAGGATATTATACCATTCAGCAAGGTGATACGTTGTATTCGTTATCAAAAAAGTTCAATCAAACGGTGGAAGATTTAAAAAAGTTGAATAATCTAATTGATAATACCATTTCGATAGGTCAAAAAATAAAAATAAAGTAATGTTATACAAAAGAAGTAGCGAGTTATTTGTTGAAGCCAATAAAGTAATTCCGGGTGGCGTAAATTCTCCCGTGAGAGCATTTAAAGGAGTTGGGGGAACGCCTATTTTTGTAAAAGAAGCAAAGGGCGCCTATTTATATGATGAAGACGGAAATAGGTTGATTGATTATATTAATTCTTGGGGTCCAATGATTTTAGGTCATGCCTATGAACCTGTTGTTAATGCAGTTATTGAAAAGGCAAAAAAAGGAACTTCCTTTGGAATGCCTACCGAATTAGAGACACAAATAGCTCAATTGGCCATTTCAATGGTGCCTAATATTGATAAAATTCGTTTTGTAAATTCGGGAACAGAAGCTTGTATGAGCGCCATTCGCTTGGCAAGAGGATTTACAAAGCGCGACAAAATAATTAAGTTTTCAGGTTGTTATCACGGTCATTCTGATTCGTTTTTAATCGCTGCAGGAAGCGGGTTGAGTACGTTTGGTGTGCCAAATAGCCCAGGAGTTACAGTAGGAACAGCAAAAGATACGTTGTTAGCAAATTATAATGATATCGAAAATGTTAAAGCCTTATTTGAATCAAACAAGAATGAAATTGCTGCAATTATTGTAGAACCTGTTGCGGGAAACATGGGATGTATTCCTCCAAAAAGCGGTTTTTTAGAAGATTTAAGAACTCTTTGTTCTGAAAACGGAACCTTGCTTATTTTTGATGAAGTAATGACTGGATTTCGTCTAGCAAAAGGTGGTGTTCAAGAATTATACGGAATTAAAGCCGATATCGTTTGTTTTGGAAAAGTGATAGGTGGAGGTTTGCCAGTAGGTGCTTTTGCTGCTCGTTCAGCAATTATGAATAATTTAGCGCCACTTGGTCCAGTATATCAAGCAGGAACTTTATCAGGAAATCCATTAGCTATGGCAGCCGGATTAGAAATGCTCAAAGCATTAAATGCAGATGCAGAAATTTTCAAACGATTAGCTGAAAAAACAGCCTATTTAGAAAATGGAATTAAAAAAGTTTTATCCGAAGCAAATGTTATCCATACAATAAATAGGTTAGGATCAATGATTTCAGTTCATTTTGACGCTAATCCTGTCTATGATTTTGCAACGGCTAAAAATGGCGATAACGATACATTTAAGAAGTTTTTTCACGGCTTGCTAAAGCGCGGTGTGTATATTGCCCCTTCGGCCTATGAAACATGGTTTATCACGGATGCTTTAACGTATGAAGATTTAGATTTTACAATTAAAGCAATTGCAGAAACAGCAAAAGAATTATAAAAAAAATGTCCCAATTTGGGACATTTTTTTTAATATAATAAATCGTTAAATAAAACTTTATCTTTTTTAACTTTTGAAAATTGTTCTGGTGTAAGTGTTCCTTTAAGTTTTCCCTCCATAGTTTTAGCTAATTCAGCTTTTTGTTCTGGATATTTTAAAAGAGTTTCATGCTTGTATATCAATAAATTATTTAAAGCTATTTCTATTTGTTGGTCAAGTTGAACTACTTTTAATAGCGCAATTAATTCATTTTTAGCAAAAACATAAGGGTCTTTTTTTTCAGTTTCTTGAGCAGAAACGATATTTGTAAAGGCAAAAAATAATACAATTACAGCAAATATATTTTTCATAAATTTTATTTCTTTAATTTTGATTTCCAAATTTAATATTTTTTTTGGGATAACCAAAAAAGAAGTAAAACTATTCTTCAGTTTTTTGAGTGACTTTTCTTTTTTCTTTATTGTTTTTTCTTTTTTGGTTCACTTTTTTAGTTCTATTTTCTTGATGTTGTTCCCATTTTTGAAATTGTTCAGGTTTTAGAATTTTTTTCATTCGGGCTTTATGTTCAATTTTTTCATCTAGCATTTTACTTTTCATTTCAAATTTTTCATTTGCTGAAAGTTTTACACCTTGTTTCTTTTTATCTTTTAATTCAGCTATTTTAGTCGCTCTTTTTTTGTTTTGTTCCAGTAAAATGGTTTTGAGTTCATTTTGTTGTTTAGTATCTAAATCTAAATCCAAAGTCATTTTTTTGACTTGCAATTCTGTTTGTTGTTCAGGACTTAATTTGCTTTTTTCTTGTGCAAATGATAGCGATGAAATTACTAAAACGATGGTTACAATTAATTTTTTCATAGGTTCTTTTTATTTAAGGGTTTGATAATAAGACCCACCTTTTTTAAAAAGGTTTAACCAACAGCAGAACATAAATTTAAATCCATAATAAAAGGGACTCAAATGAGTCCCTTTTATTTATTTTCCTATATATTCTGCAATTTTATTTTCTCCATCAACTGTAATTTTCATCAAGCCGTGTTTACTAATGCCTTTGCTGGCAGCGTCCCATTTTTTTCCGCTTAAATCAGCTTTTATTTTTAAGTCGCCAATTGAAATACCTTCGTTAGCTTTTAAAATTTCGATAATGTGTTTTTCATCTTCGGTTAATTCTGGACCTTTCTTCTCAGGACGCATTTGAGGGAAAAACAATACTTCTTGAATCGACGGATTATTAGTTAAAAACATAATTAATCGATCCATACCAATTCCTAATCCAGAAGTTGGTGGCATTCCATATTCTAAAGCGCGCAAGAAATCTTCGTCAATTATTCCGTTAGCTTCATCATCACCTTTTTCGGCTAAAGCCATTTGCGCTTCAAAACGATCGCGTTGGTCAATTGGGTCATTTAGTTCTGAATACGCATTCGCAATTTCTTTTCCACAAACCATTAACTCAAAACGCTCTGTTAATTCAGGATTGTCTCGGTGTGATTTACATAAAGGCGACATTTCTTTCGGATAATCGGTAATGAATGTTGGTTGAATGAAGTTGCCTTCGCATTTTTCACCAAAAATTTCATCAATTAATTTTCCTTTACCCATCGTATCGTTTACTTCGATTCCCATCGATTTTGCAGCTTCGCGCAATTCGTCTTCCGATTTTCCGGTAATATCAAAACCGGTAAATTGTTTGATAGCATCGGTCATGGTAACTCTTGCATAAGGTGCTTTGAAGTTTACTTTATGTTCGCCAAAAGTAGCCTCGGTTGTTCCGTTTACTTGATTAGCACAATATTCTAAAAGGTTTTCGGTCATTTCCATCATCCAATTGTAGTCTTTGTAAGCTACATAAATTTCCATGGCGGTAAATTCTGGATTGTGGGTTCTGTCCATTCCTTCGTTACGGAAGTTTTTCGAAAATTCGTAAACTCCATCAAATCCACCAACGATTAATCTTTTTAAATATAATTCGTTAGCAATTCGCATATATAAAGGAATATCTAAACTATTATGATGCGTTATAAAAGGGCGAGCAGCAGCACCACCTGGAATCGATTGCAAAACTGGAGTTTCAACTTCCATGTAACCCGCTTCATTGAAAAATGTTCGCATAGCAGTGAACAATTTTGTTCTTTTTACAAAAACTTCTTTCACTTGCGGATTCACCACTAAATCAACATAGCGCATTCGGTAACGTAATTCAGGATCGGTAAACGCATCAAATACATGACCTTCTTCATCAGTTTTTGGTAACGGAAGCGGTTTCAATGTTTTGCTCAACATTTTAAAATCATCCACACGAACACACATCGCACCTACTTTCGTCATAAACAATTTGCCTTCAATACCTATAAAATCTCCTAAATCGGTTAATTTTTTAAAAACTTGGTTGTATAATGTTTTGTCTTCGCCTTGGCAAATAAAATCTCTATTAAAATAGACTTGCATTCTGCCTTCGCTATCCTGAATTTCAGCAAAAGCGGCTTTACCTTGATCACGAACGCTCATTAAACGACCTGCTAAAATAACTTTTTTACCTTCTGTAAAATTGGCTTTGATTTGCTTTGAAGTGTGATTTACAGGAAATAAATCTGCAGGATAAGGGTTAATGCCTAATTCGCGCAAAGCGTTTAGTTTGTCTCTTCTAATGATTTCTTGTTCGGAAAGTTGCATAGTATTGTATTTTAACGTGCAAAGATAATTTATTTTGTTTCAAGTTCAAAGTTTCGAGTTTATAGTTCAAAGTTTCAAGTTTAGCTTCGCTCCATTCGGCTTCGCCTCGGGTCAAATTTCGCTTTTAATTCTTCCATCATCCATCTTCCAACACCCAACTTTCACCATCAAAAAACTATTTGTATCTTTGTGAAACTTTTTCAAAATACAATTTCGGTTAAAATGAACAAAAAAGTCCAACTGCAAGATTTAGGCAATAAAGATTATAAAGAGACTTGGGATTATCAAGAATCATTGTTCAAAGAAATAGTTGATATCAAAATTCAAAATAGAAAAGATAACTCCCAACTCCCAACTCCCAACTTCCTGCTCTATGTAGAGCATCCGCATGTATATACGTTAGGGAAGAGTGGTGATTTGTCTAATTTATTATTGTCTGAAAAACAATTGAAAGCAAAAGGAGCAACCTTTTATAAAATAAATAGGGGAGGCGATATTACGTATCACGGACCAGGACAAATTGTGGGTTATCCTATTTTAGATTTGGAAAACTTTTTTACCGATATTCACAAATATTTACGTTTTTTAGAAGAAGCTATTATTTTAACTTTAGCAGAATATGGTTTACACGGAACCCGAAGTGAAGGAGAAACTGGAGTTTGGTTTGATGTAGGTACGCCTTTTACTAGAAAAATATGTGCCATGGGAGTTCGTGCATCACGTTGGGTAACCATGCATGGCTTCGCTTTAAATGTGAATGCTAATTTAGGTTATTTTGATAATATTATTCCCTGTGGTATAAAAGGGAAAGCAGTTACCTCTATGCATGTTGAATTAGGAAAAGAAATAAACGAACAAGAAGTCAAAGAAAAAATTCTGAAACATTTAGAGTTTTTGTTTGAAGCCGAGATTTTTACTTCTAAAATCTAAAATCGTTAATCTTCAATTATAAATCCAAAGCCAGCTGTTCCGGCAATAATCGAAAACTCATTCGATGGTATTTGCAAGGACCATATTTTTTGATGGCTTCCCGATGATCCTTTGTTGGATAACCTTTGTTTTTATTCCAATTGTACATAGGAAATTCTTCATGAATGATATTCATATATTCATCACGATACGTTTTTGCTAAAATCGACGCAGCAGCAATACTCAAAAATTTACTATCACCTTTTATTATGCTTGTGTTTGGAATTGATTTTAATAGTTCAATTTCATTAGGTGTAAAAATTTTCCCTGTTTTTTGTTTCATGCCTAATTTTCCATTCAGTGGACGATTACCATCTACTATTATATAGTTTGGTAACGGATTAAGTTGTAAAACGGATTCCTGCATGGCTTTCATTGATGCATTCAAAATATTGATTTCGTCTATTTCTGCATTATGTAAGTGAGTTACTGCAAAAGAAATAGCGTTTGTTTCGATTATTGGTTTTAATAAAGCGCGTGTTCTTTCAGAAAGTTGTTTTGAGTCGTTAAGTAGTTCATGTTCAAAGTTATCGGGTAAAAGGATAGCAGCAGCAGTAACCGGACCTGCAAGACAACCTCTACCAGCCTCATCGGTTCCACATTCCCATTTTAATTTGCCATGACGTTTAGTTAACATTATTTTTTTTGACAAAAATATAACTTTTAGGGTTACTTTTATGAGATATATTTATGTTTATAATCAGATTATTCAATAATATGTTTTTTTTGTCCAAAACTTTAACATAAATAAAATTGTAATATTTTGTATTAAAATTTGTTTATTTAAGAAATAATTAAGAAGTTTGCGGAATAACTAACTCAAATAAATTTAATATGAGATCGAAGTTCAAATGGATTTTTACGCTTTTATTAGCGTTTACAATGCAGTTTTCGTTCGCGCAAGACAAAACTGTAACAGGCGTAGTTTCTGATGAACTAGGACCTGCAATTGGTGCAACAGTTACTGTAAAAGGTACAAAAAATGTAGTTGCAACTGATTTTGATGGTAAATTTTCTATCAAAGCTAAATCAGGAGATGTTCTAGAAGTTTCATACCTTGGTATGAAGCAAAATATAACTGTTGGCGCTGCTAATAGTTATAATGTAACTTTAAAAGCAACTGTACTTGATGATTTAGTTGTTGTCGGTTATGGTACAACTACTAAGGAAGCATTTGTTGGAACCGCAACATCGGTACAAACCAAAAACGTTGAGGCAAAAGCTGTTTCTAACGTTTCTCAGGCTTTGAAAGGTGAAGTTGCCGGGGTAAATGTAATTACAACTTCAGGTCAACCTGGTTCTGCAGCAACAATTAGAATTCGTGGGTTTGGTTCTGTAAATGGAAACAGAAGTCCATTGTATGTTGTTGATGGTGTGCCATTACAAGGTAGTTTAAACTCGATCAATCCTGCTGATATTCAGTCGTTGACTGTTTTGAAAGATGCGGCTGCAACAGCTGTGTATGGTTCAAGGGGATCTAATGGGGTAATTGTAATTGCTACTAAAAATGGTAAAGGAAATCGTTCTTCAGTTGAAGTTGATTTAAGAACCAGTGTTAACGTTGCTTTATTACCAAGATACGATGTGATTGAGTCTCCTGAGGAGTATATCGGATTGACTTGGGAATCACTTTATAATAGAGGTGTAGCTACAAATAACGCTAATCCAGTAGGATTTGCAAATTCAACATTATTTTCTGCTGGTGGTATTAGTCCAGGTTACAATATGTGGAATGCAGCTGATGGAGCTGCGTTAATTGATCCTGCAACTCGTTCAGTTAGACCAGGTGTTACTAGAAAATATTCACCTGAAGATTGGGAAGATTATGGTTTTCAAACATCTTACAGACAAGAAAGCAATGTGAGATTCTCAGGAAGCAATGATAAAACAAGTTATTTTAGTTCATTTGGATTTTTAAATGATGAAGGTTATATTATTAACTCTGATTATAAAAGATATTCAGCTAGGTTAAATGTAAATCATAAGCCTACAGATTGGTTAAAAGCGGGTGTAAATATTGGTTATACTGGTTCTCAAACTAATGATAACGGACAGTCTTCGGATTCTGGAAGTATTTTTTGGTTTGTAGATAATATTCCATCTATTTATCCACTTTTCGCTAGAGATGCAACTGGAAATAAAATTGCTGATCCATTTTTTGGTGGATATCAATACGATTATGGAGATGGAACATCTGGTTCAAGAGCTTTTGGTGGTTTAACCAATGCAATAGCAGATGCTCATTATGATAGAAGTAGAAATAGAAGAAACGAATTTAATGGAAACTTTAATTTCGATATTAATATTACTAAAAAATTATCATTAGAAACTCGTTTTGGTGCTCAATTATATGATAATGAATATAATAATAGAAATAATCCATTTTATGGTTCTGCAGCACAACAGTTTGGTTCATTGTATCAGCAAAAAACTAGCTTGTTAACTCAAAACTTTTTAAACTTATTAAGATATAAAAATTCTTTTGGAGATCACAACTTTGAAGTTTTTGCTGCACATGAGTCAAACAGCTACAAACAGAGAATTTCTTATGCTAGTAAGCAAAAAGCAGTATTATATGATACATTTGATTTAGACCAATACATTATTGTTTCTTCTCCTCCAGGATCATACACAAATACTTCTTCTTTAGAAAGTTATTTTGGTCAGTTTAATTATAACTTCGGTGGTAAATATTACTTCACTGCATCTGCAAGACGTGATGGATCATCTAGATTTAAAAATGAAAAATGGGGTTCTTTTGGTTCAATTGGTGCTTCTTGGGTAGTTTCTAAAGAGTCATTCATGGACAAAATTGAGTCAATCAATTATTTGAAATTTAAAACTAGTTATGGTCTTTTAGGAGATCAAGAAGGTGTTGGTTTATGGCCTGGTTATGATACTTTTGATGTAGGAAATCTTAATGATGATTATTCTATTTCTATCAGAGATAATGGTAATGCTAACTTAACATGGGAAAAATCTAGAATTTTTCAAGTTGGTGTTGAGTCTACTTTGTTTGATTTCATAGATATCAACGTTGATTACTATGTTAAAAATACTTTTGACTTAATATTTCAAAGAAGAACAGCTCCTTCTACAGGTGTAGCTATCGTTACAGTTAATGATGGAGAATTAATGAATCAAGGTATTGAATTTGATATTAATGCACATATATTGAAAGGTAAAACATCTGATGATTTTACATTAGATTTTGCAATCAATGGTGAATTATTAAAGAATGAGATAACTAAAATGCCTATAGATCCAGCTACTGGTTTACCAAAAGTACTTGATACTTCAAATGCTCCATTTGCTTGGGCTGAAGGTAAATCGGTTTATGATTTCTATATGCCTGAGTGGGCTGGAGTTGATCCATCTACTGGTGTTGGGATGTGGTATATGAATTATAATGATATCAATAATAATGGTACTTTTGATACTGGTGATGTGATCATTAGATCGTTAACTGATTATTTAGTTGCTAATCCTACTGCAGTTGTAGGTAAAACAGTTACTACTACTTATGCAGATGCTACTCAAAAATTTAATGGTAAATCTGCAATTCCTAAAGTAAGAGGTGCTTTCCGTTTAAATGCTTCTTATAAGAATTTTGATTTAAACACACAGTTTACTTACAGTTTAGGAGGATATGCTTATGATAGTGCATATGCTGGTTTAATGGGTAATGGTTCTGCTGGACAAAATAACTGGCATACAGATATTAGAGATAGATGGCAACAGCCTGGTGATATCACCAATGTTCCAAGAATATCAGCAGCAGCTGACGCAAATGTTAATGCTCGTTCAACAAGATTTTTAACAAAAGCTGATTACTTTGGATTGAACAACGTTCAATTAGGTTATACTTTACCTTCTAAATATGCGGATAGATTAAATTTATCGAAATTTAATATCTTTGTTTCTGGAGATAATTTACTATTCTTTAGTCAAAGAGAAGGTTTTAATACATCAACATCTGAGAGTGGAGGTTCTGATACATATCGTTATTCTCCTCTGTCTACTTTTAGTTTAGGTTTACGAGTTGAATTTTAAAAATAATTAATTATGAAAAATAGAATATTTAAATCGCTATTTGCAGCTCTGTTACTTGTAACAGTAGGTTGTAACGATGAGTTTCTTGAGACAGAACCTACAGCGTTCATTACTCAAGAGCAATTGGCTGCTGCTTCTGTTAACAATCCTGATTTGTTAAGAGGTACTATTTCTGGTATCTATTCATTGATGTTTGAAACAGGTACAGGTGGAACAACAGGTCATAATGACTTTGGACAAAAAGGAGTGGATATCTGGACAGATATGTTGTCTGGTGATATTGCTTTATCACAAAACACTTATAACTGGTATAGAAATTTTGTTGATTATCAATCATCTACAGATTTTACAAGAAATGAGTGTTATATCCCATGGAGATATTATTACAGAATTATTCGTTCTACGAATATTGTAATTAATGCATTAGGTGGTAACGATGCAGTGCCAACTAACGCTGAAAACAGATGGTTAATGGGTCAAGCAAAATCATTAAGAGCTTACTCTTATTTTTACTTAGCTCAATTATATACTAGAGAGTACAATGCTACTCAGATGGTATTGCCAATTTATACTGATCCAGCTCAACAAGCTCAGCCTAAAAGTTCTTCAGCTGATGTTTATGCTTTAATTGTTGATGATTTGCAAGATGCTATTACCTTTATGTCTGATTTTAACAGAACTACAAAAACTGAAATCAATCAGTATGTAGCTAAAGGTTTATTGGCTTATGCTTATGGTGCAATGGGTAATAATGAAGGTGTTTATACACTTACAAACGATATTATTGCTAATGGAGGTTTTTCTTTAACAACTTCAGCTCAATCAGCATTCCCTGGTGCGGGTTCTGGTTTTAACGATGTAAATTCACCAGCTTGGATGTGGGGTGTTGATTTAACAACTAACCAAGGATTAGATTTGATATCTTGGTGGGGTCAAATGGATTTCTATACATACAGTTACCAATGGGCTGGTGATGCTAAAGCAATTGACAGAACATTATTTAATTCTATTCCTACTACAGATATTAGAAAAACTCAGTTCTCTGCTACTTCTGGTAGACCATTAGGTAAGTTTTTTGATCCAGGAAGAACTGCTGGAGGTCAACGTGTAATTACTACTGACTATATCTATATGAGAGTTGATGAGTTTTACTTATTGAATGCTGAAGCTGCTGCTGAGACAGGCCGTGAAACTGAAGCAAAAGCAAGATTAACTTCTCTTTTAACTTTAAGAAACTCAAACAATACTTATATTGCTGCTTTAACAGGTCAAGCATTAAAAGACGAAATTTATAAGCAAACCAAAATTGAGTTATGGGGTGAAGGAAAAAGTTATTTAGCTATGAAACGTAATCAAGCTACAATTAACAGGGGTGTTAATCACTTGTTTCAAGCAGGTGTAGCTGTTCCTTACAATGATGTAAAATTATTATTTAAAATTCCTCAAGCGGAACTATTGAATAATCCTTCCATCACAGAACAAAATTAATTAGTCTTAAAAATAATTTAAAAAATAATACGATATGAAATTATTAAATTTAACAAGATTTTTTGTTTTGTTTCTTTCATTGTCATTTTTATTTCAAGGCTGTGCTGAGGATGATTCTTCTTCAAACACTTCTTTTAATTATGTGACTTTTGAAACAAAATCAAAAGATATTACAGTTAATCCTGGTGCAACTTTAACAACTAATATTAAAGTTTTCACTACACAAGTTTCAGGTTCTGAACGAACGTTTGGTATTACACTTGATCCTACCTCTACTATGAGTGCTCAATACATGACTGTACCTGCTACAGTTACTGTGCCTGCAAATTCTAATGTTGGTATTGTTGCTGTTGGTGTTACGGGTGTTGGATTAAGTTTAAGTACTGCTAAAACCATTAAGTTGAAATTAAATTCTCAAGATGGTTTATATACTGGAAGTAATGTTACAGTTAACGTTAGAGAAAATTGTCCTCTAAATACTGTAGTGCTTTCTTTAGTACTTGATAGATATGGAAGTGAGATTGATTGGGATATTAAAGATGCTTCAAATACTGTTATAGCAAGTGGTGGTCCTTATACTGATGGAGCAACTAATGCATTGCAAGCGGCTAAAAACTTTACTTTTTGTTTAGCAAATGGTACTTACACGTTTAACATACGTGATATATACGGTGATGGAATGGTTACTAGTGCTACTGTTGTAGGTTCTTATACTATTACAAAAAATGGAGTTAATATTGTTACGGGTAACGGTAATTTTACTTATTCACGAACAAATACATTTACTTTGTAAATTGTAGTATATTCTTTTAAAAGCCAGTGTTTAACACTGGCTTTTTTTTTTAATTTTTTTTATCTACAAATTTTGCATAAATTTGTCGTCTATGATTAGATATTTTTTTTTATTTTTTTTTATTTTTACTATTACTTATTCCCAAAAAAACACTTTAAAAGGGGAGGGCTTAGGAATTATTAATAGTAAAATTGATTCTAAGAATTCAGAAATTGATGACAAAAACGAAAAGAAACCCCCCATCAATCTCTACAAAATTTATACCCTACAACAAGACTCTACTTTTGTAGATACTTCATTGACCATACAAAGCGAGTATAGATACAATTTACTTCGTAAAGACAACTTTGGTTTACTCTCTTTTTCAAATGAAGGACAAACGTATAATACCTTAGATTTTGGGTTAAGAAAAAAAAGTAGTATGCCAAGCTTTGGTTATGCAGCTAAACATTTTAATTACCTTGAAGCAAACGACATCAATTATTACTCTGTTCCCACTCCTCTGACCGATTTATATTATAAAACGGTTATGGAACAAGGACAAGCATTAGATGCTTTTTTAACGGTAAACACTAAGCCAAATCTTAATTTTTCAGTTGCATATAAAGGCTTGCGCTCGTTAGGTAAATATGTGAACTTTTTATCGAGTTCTGGTAATTTTAGAGTTACAACCAGCTACTTTACAAAAGACAAACGTTATATTTTAAACGCTCATTTTACGGGACAAGATTTATCCAATCAAGAAAATGGCGGAATCATGGATGTTTCTCAATTTGAATCGGGTGATCCTAATTATAGAAAACGTGACGGTTTAGTTGTATATTTTAAAGACGCTACTTCGCTCTTAAAAGGAAATCGATTTTTCATAGATCATTCCTATAAGTTAAGTAAAACTAATCCTAATAGTTTAGTTTTTACACATCAGTTTAATCAAGAATATAAGTTTTTTGAATTCACGCAACCCACAGTCAGTTCAAGATTTGGAACTGCTTTTTCAAATAGTATTAGCACTAAATCAAGATACAATCATTTGTATAATAAGCTAGGGTTGGCCTACAAAACGAAATCATACGGTGATGTAGCTTTTTTTATAGAGGATCATAACTACAATTATTATTACGATAGTGTAGTTTATGATAGTTCGGGTACAGTTACAGTTCCTAATTCAATTTCCGATAGAATAAATACATTAGGAGGAAATTATACTTATTTCGCAAAAAACATTACTGCTAAATTACTTGTTTCTCAAGCTATTTCTA
>CAMDQL010000021.1 GCA_945905915.1 Flavobacterium psychrophilum | reverse complement strand
AACAATTGGATGCACCGAAATTTAATTATTGCAGGGAATTTCAACATGACCAACGTAAAAGAGTTGTTCCAAAATCTAATTGACTTAGGACAACATCCAAAACAAATGGCCGATACGGTTACCGTAATGGAAAAAATTGGTCATTTCTTAGACGATGAGGTTACCGAATTATACAAACAATGCAAACAAGAAGGGTATTCTAAACAAGAAGCTTCGCCAATTATTGGGGAACGATTAAATATCCAACGCATTTTAGAACGCGCCTCAAGAAATTTTGATGGCGGTTATGCTATGGCAGGATTGTTAGGTCATGGTGATTCCTTTGTTTTGCGTGATCCAGCCGGAATTCGTCCAGCGTATTTTTATGAAGACGACGAAATTGTAGTAGTGGCTTCAGAACGACCGGTGATTCAAACGGTATTTAATGTTGCTTTTGAAAAAGTTCAAGAATTAGAACCAGGTAGTGCAATCATCATCAAAAAAAACGGAAATGTTTCTATTCAAGAAGTAAGAACTCCGTTAATCAAAAAAGCTTGTTCGTTTGAACGTATTTATTTTTCGCGCGGAAGCGATGCCGAAATTTACAAAGAGCGAAAAGAATTAGGTAGATTAATTTTTCCAAGTGTTTTGAAAGCCATTGATAACGATACCGATAATACCGTTTTTTCGTTTATTCCTAATACCGCAGAAACTTCCTTTTATGGCATGTCTGAAGCGGCTCAAGATTTCTTAAATCAACGCAAGGCAAAAGCAATTATTGCGCAAAAAGATACGTTAACCGAAGACAAGTTGAAAGAATTACTTTCGGTGAAAATTAGAACCGAAAAAATCGCCATTAAAGACGCAAAATTAAGAACATTTATTACCGAAGACAGTAGTCGAGATGATTTGGTAGCACACGTTTATGATGTAACTTATGGTGTGGTTAAACCAACGGATAATTTGGTAATTATTGATGATAGTATTGTGCGAGGAACTACTTTAAAACAAAGTATCATTAAGATGATGGATCGCTTGCATCCAAAGAAAATTGTAGTAGTATCTTCGGCACCTCAAATTCGTTATCCTGATTGCTACGGAATAGATATGGCAAAGTTAGAAGGATTAGTTGCGTTTAGAGCGGCTTTAGCTTTGTTAAAAGAACGCAATTTATATCATATTTTTGAAGAGGTTTATCAAAAATCAAAGGCACAAGAAAATTTTACAGATGCAGATGTGGTAAATTATGTGAAAGAAATTTATGCACCTTTTACTGATCAAGAAATATCTGATAAAATTGCAGAAATGTTGACACCTGAAAATACTAATGCCAAAGTAAAAATTATTTATCAAACGGTAGCAGATTTACATAAAGCGTGCCCTAAAAATTTAGGCGATTGGTATTTTACAGGAGATTATCCAACAGACGGTGGAAACCGAGTAGTAAACCGTGCTTTTATGAATTTTTATGAAGGAAAAGACGCTCGAGCGTATTAAAAAGTGCAGTTCATCGAGTTTTTGTGCTATTTAACAATTTTTTTATTCACAAGTAATTTCATATACTACTTTAGTATCACCAAAAAATTAGTAGGTTAAGTTTTATGGTAAATTTGGGGCAAAAAGGGTGGAAGCAATTTCACCTTTTTTATTTTCAAAAAAATTGGTACAATACAAAAAAAAGCCGAGAAGTCGCCATACTTCTCGGCTTTTTTAGTTAATTATATTAAGAAATTATAGTGCCGCTTGATAACGTTTTGCCACTTCTTCCCAGTGAATTACATTGAAAAACGCTTCCATATAATCAGGACGACGGTTTTGATAATGTAAATAATAAGCGTGTTCCCACACATCCATTCCTAAAATTGGTTGTCCGCCACAAGCTACACCTGGCATAAGTGGATTATCTTGATTAGGAGTAGAACATACTTCTAATTTTCCGTCTTTTACACATAACCAAGCCCATCCTGAACCAAAACGGGTTGCACCTGCTTTAGAAAATTCAGCTTTAAAAGCATCAAATGAACCAAAAGCAGCATCAATTGCACCAGCTAATGCACCTGTTGGCAAACCACCACCGTTTGGCGACATAATTTCCCAAAATAAAGTATGGTTATAATGACCACCACCGTTATTTCTTACAGGCATATTATTCATGTCTAAATTTTTCATCAAATCTTCAATAGATTTTTCTTCTAAATCTGTTCCAGCAATGGCAGCATTTAGATTAGTAACATAAGCATTATGATGTTTAGAATGATGAATTTCCATAGTTCGAGCATCAATATGTGGTTCTAATGCATCATATGCATAAGGTAATTTTGGTAATTCAAAAGCCATGATATTTTATTTTTAGATTAATAATATTTTCACCAAATTTACAAATTAAACTTTGGATTCAAAAATAGATCGTTTCTATAGTACCATAATTAAGACAAATATAACATTTGGAAACAACAGCTTTTACCATTTATGACGCTTCGGCCGGATCAGGGAAAACGTATACGTTAACGAAAGAATATTTAAAAATTCTCTTTTTAGCAAGTAACGACGATGCCTACAAGAAAATTTTGGCCATTACGTTTACCAATAAAGCGGTTAACGAAATGAAATCTAGAATTGTTTCTAGTTTGTATGAATTTTCTATTGATACTACTTCTGAAAAAGCTTTGGAATTGCTTAAAGATGTGTCTATAGAAACAAAACTTAGCACGGCAACCCTTAAAGATAAATCAAAAGCAATTATTAAGAATATAATTCATAATTATGCGGCGTTTGATATTTCTACGATTGATAAATTTACCCATAAAGTCATTCGCACTTTTGCACAGGATTTAAATTTACCACCCAACTTTGAAGTGTCTTTAGATACCGATGTTTTGTTGCAAGAAGCCATTGATTTAGTGATTTCCAAAGCAGGAGAAGATCAAAGTTTAACCCAGTTATTAGTTGATTTTTCAAAAGATAGAGCAGACGATGATAAAAACTGGGATATTTCAGCCGAATTATTAGCCGTGGCCCAGTTGATTACTAACGAAAACAATTCGGAAGAAATCAAAGAAATGTCTGAAAAAAGTCTGACTGATTTTGGAATAATAAAAAAGAAATTACAAGAAGAAATAAAACAATTAAAAGAAGAATGTAAAGAAATTGCCCAACCTGTTTTAACAAAAATTGACTCAAATGGGGTTTCTAGAAAATCGTTTTATTCGAGTTTTGTAACTAATCACTTAGCAAAAGTGGTTTCAGATAAAATAGCTATTAACGAAACGGTAATCAAATATTTAGATGGTTCAGAAAGTAGCTATTCAAAAGCAGTTCCTCAATCAGATAAAGATTTTATTGATGAAAATGCTTCAGAAATTTTAGCTTCGGTAATTGCTATCAATGAAAAAGCGGGAAAAATTTCGCTGTATGATGCTTTTCTTCAAAATTTAAATCCGCTTTCGTTGTTAAACACCATTTACAAGGAATTTAAAAACATACAAGAAGAGCAAAATATTGTTTCCATTTCCGATTTTAATACCATTATCCATAACGAAATTCAAAACCAACCCGCTCCTTTTATTTATGAGCGTTTGGGAGAAAAATACCGCCATTATTTTATTGATGAATTTCAAGATACTTCGGTTATGCAATGGCAAAATTTAATTCCTTTAATTGATAATGCATTAGCTGGTGAGGATGAATATGGCAAAAAAGGAACCGTAATGCTTGTAGGCGATCCAAAACAAGCTATTTATCGATGGCGTGGTGGAAAAGCAGAACAATTTATTGATCTAGCAAAAGATACTGCGGCAAATAATCCGTTTTCAAATAAAGACAAAAAAACAGAACGATTAAAAACAAATTATCGAAGTTACAGCGAGGTCATTCAGTTTAATAATGCATTTTTTAAGCAATTAGCAAATCAATTTAATAACGCCGATTATAAAAATTTATACGAACACCTTTCGCATCAAGAAACGAATGCTAAGCAATGCGGATATGTAAATTTATCATTTATTGAAGTGCCAGAAGAAGAAACTGGAGTGGAAGGTTTTGATAGCGATAATGATACAATTACGATGAAAGATAAAGTGTATTTGAGTCACACTTTAAAAACCATTAATCAATGTATTGCGTATAAATTTCAATATAAAGACATCGTTTTACTTACAAGAACTAAAGCGCCTGGAATAAAATTGGCTAATTTTTTAACCGAAAATAAAATTCCAATATTATCTTCTGAAACATTATTGATTCAAAATGCAACCGAAGTAAAATTGATAATCGCCTTGCTGCGCTTTTTAAAAAACCCAAAAGAAGAAGAGGCAAAAATTTATATTCTATATTATATTGCTCAACAATTACAATCGAAATTAGCGATTCACGATTTTATTTTAGCAACAAAAGATAAAAATACTTCCGATTTAGAAGTTTATTTGAATACAATTGGAATCGAAATTTCGTTTACAGATTGCAAGAAAAAATCGCTTTATGAAACGGTGGAAATATTAATTGCAGCCTTTTTAAAGAATAAAGTGAACACGTCTTATTTGCAATATTTCTTAGATTTAGTGTTAGAAAAAGATGTAAAATCGCAGTCAAGTATTGCCGATTTTTTAGAATATTGGGATAAAATTGGCTTTCAGAAAAGTATTCCCTCTCCAGAAGGAACAAATGCTGTTCGAATCATGACCATCCACAAATCAAAAGGATTAGAGTTTCCGGTGGTTATTTTCCCATTTGCCGAAGAAGATTTTTCGAGAAAAATTAAAGACAAACTTTGGATTCCGTTAGAAGATTCAACTATTGATTTACCAAAAGCATTAATCAATAATAAAAAAGAAGTGGAAAGTTATGGAAATGGTGCAAAATCCATTTTTCAAACCAAAAACCAAGAGGAAATTCTAGACACCATAAATGTACTTTATGTTGCTTTAACGCGCGCCGAAGAGCAATTGTACATTATTTCAAATAAAAAATTGACTCCTAAAGGCGAATTTGCAAAGAATAATTTATCGTTCTACTTTTTAGATTATCTTCAAAATAAGGGTTGGTATGAACCCACAAAATTCACTTATGAATTTGGTGATGCTGAACGAAAATCTAAAATAGAAACGCATAAAGGCAATCACAATAGTATTGGAATTGTGGCCAATAAATTAAAGCCTTCAAAAATCAATATTGCTCAACGCGAAGCACTTATGTGGGGAACGATTCAACAAGATGCAATTGCTTTTGGAACAATTTTACACGAAATTATGTCATTTGTCCATACAAAAGATGAGGTTGAATTGGCCTTAAATAAAGCAACAGAGTTAGGTTTGATTAGGATATCACAACGCGAAATTTTTCACCAAACCATTCAAAATATTGTTACCCATCCAGAATTGAAAGATTTTTTTGAATCAGACAGTAAAGTTATAAATGAGCAAACCATAATTAAGAAAAATACTAAATCAATAAAACCCGATAGAGTAGAAATTAAAGACAATATGGCGTATTTGTTAGATTATAAAACGGGCGAAAAACATCATAAACATAAAGTGCAAATAGAGGAATATGAATTAGCGTTGCGCGAAATGAACTATTCGGTTGCAAAAAAAGCGCTCATTTATATAGGCGGAAGCATAGAAATAGTAACTTTGTAATCCCAAAAAGAAACACAAACAATAATAAATTATGTACGGAAAAATTCAACACCACTTGCAAAGCGAATTAAATTCGATTAAAGAAAATGGTTTGTTTAAGAAAGAACGCATTATTACTTCGCCACAAGGTGCCGAGATTACTATTTCAACTGGAGAAACGGTTTTAAATTTTTGTGCCAATAATTATTTAGGACTTTCTTCACATCCAGAAGTGGTTCAAGCAGCAAAAGACGCCTTAGATTCTCATGGTTTCGGAATGTCATCTGTACGTTTTATTTGCGGAACACAAGATATTCATAAAGAATTAGAACAAAAAATTGCTAATTTCTACGGAACAGAAGATACAATACTTTATGCAGCAGCTTTTGATGCTAACGGAGGTGTTTTTGAACCATTATTAGGGGAAGAAGATTGTATTATTTCTGATAGTTTAAATCATGCCTCAATTATAGATGGTGTTCGTTTGTGTAAAGCAGCTCGCTATCGTTATGAAAACAATAATATGTATGATTTAGAACAGCAATTGATTAAAGCTACCGAGGCAGGACACCGATTCAAACTTGTTGTAACTGACGGAGTTTTTTCAATGGACGGATTAGTAGCTCCATTAGATAAAATTTGTGATTTAGCTGATAAATACGATGCATTGGTAATGGTAGACGAGTGCCATGCCGCAGGATTTATCGGAGCAACGGGGAAAGGAACCCTTGAAGCAAAAGGCGTCATGGGAAGAGTAGATATTATCACAGGAACTTTAGGAAAAGCATTAGGGGGTGCAATGGGAGGTTATACAACAGCTAAAAAAGAAGTAATTGAGATTTTACGTCAACGCTCTCGCCCCTATTTATTTTCAAATTCGTTAGCCCCAGCAATTGTTGGAGCATCTTTAAAAGTTTTTGAATTATTAGAAAAAGATACTACTTTGAGAGACACTTTGGAATGGAATACAAATTATTTTAAAGCTGGATTAAGAAAAGCAGGAATAGACTTCATTGACGGAGATTCTGCAATAGTTCCGGTTATGTTGTATGATGCTAAATTATCACAAATAATGGCTGAAAGACTATTAGAAAAGGGCATTTATGTAATTGGCTTTTTCTTTCCTGTGGTTCCAAAAGATAAGGCACGTATTAGAGTACAATTATCTGCTGCACACACACAAGAACACTTGGACAAAGCCATAAAAGCATTTACTGAAGTTGGCAAAGATTTAGGAATAATTGAGTAAAATAACACAAAAGAGCAATTTTTTTTAACAAAACTTTTTGTAGTTGAAAAATTATAGTACATTTGTACCAATTATAACGGATTGTAATTAAATAAATAAGTATGAAACATTTAAACAAATTATTTGCTGCTGTAGTATTATTTGCTGGATTAACATCGCAAGCACAAGATAGCAACAACCCTTGGGCATTGTCTTTCGGCGCAAACGGAGTAGACACAAAAATTAGTGCTGTCGGAAACGATAGCCCAAAATGGATTCAATTAGCAAATGCTAAAGCGAATTGGAATTTTATTCCATCAGTATCTTATCTAAGCGTATCAAAATACGTTGGAGATGGTTTTTCTTTTGGGGCAACTGCATCTGTCAACAAAATTGACAAATGGGTATCAAGAGTTCCACAAACTTTATATACCGATGAAGTAACTAATCCAGGAGATTTAAGTTATTATGGAATTGACGCAACAATTAAGTATAGTTTTATGGAAATGTTAAAATCTAAATGGTTAGAGCCATCTGCACATGTAGGAGGAGGTTATACTTTTTTCGGTGATGCTTCTGCAGGAACTATCAACGGAGGTTTAGGTTTAACTTTTTGGGTAACAGAGGGTGTTGGATTTCAATTCCAATCTACATACAAACATTCATTTGATGACGCGAAAGTTGAAAATGCTGATGTCCCAAGTCACATGCAACATTTTGCAGGTATAACATTCAAATTTGGAGGTAAAGACACAGATGATGACGGAATTTATGACAAAGATGATGCTTGTCCTGAAGTAGCTGGTTTACCAGAATTTAAAGGTTGTCCTGATACAGATAAAGATGGAATCCAAGATTCAGCAGATTCTTGTCCAGATGTTGCTGGTTTAGCTGAATTTAATGGTTGTCCTGATACAGACGGAGACGGAATCATCGATTCAGAAGATGCTTGTGTTGATGTTAAAGGTACAAAAATGATGAAAGGTTGCCCAGATGCTGATGGCGATGGAGTAGCTGATAAAGATGATAAATGTCCTTCAGTTAAAGGTGACAAAGCTAATGGCGGATGTCCATGGCCTGATACAGATGGTGATAAAGTTATAGATAAAGATGACAAATGTCCAACTGTTGCAGGTACTATTGCTAACAACGGTTGTCCTGAAGTTTCTGATGATACAATGAAAAAGTTAAACGATTATGGTAAGACTATTTTGTTTAATTCAGGAAAATCATCTTTCCAAAAACAAACAATACCTGTATTACAAGCTATTACAGCAATATTGAAAGAATATCCTACTGCTAAATTCTCATTAGAAGGACATACAGACAATACAGGATCAGATGCTTTAAACCAAAAATTATCTGAAGAAAGAGCTGCTGCTGTTAAAAACTTCTTAGTTGAAAACGGTATCGATGCTTCAAGATTATCTTCTAAAGGTTTTGGTGAATCAGCTCCAGTTGATTCAAACAAAACTGCTAAAGGAAAAGCTAACAATAGAAGAGTAGAGGTAAAATTAGTAAAATAATTTTTTTCTAAAATATACCAAGAAACGTCCCGATATATCGGGACGTTTTTTTATTTTTATAAAATGAAATCAATTACTTTTTTAGACAAACTAAGCACAGTACTTTTAGCTCAACCTGAAAATGAACTTTCAAGCTGTACGATCATTTTACCCAATAAGAGAGCTAAAGTATTTTTATTAGAAAGTATAAAAAAACAACTTGAAGGAACTGCTTTTGCACCTACTATAATTAGTATTGAATATTTTATTCAAGAAATTTCAGGATTACGTTCAATAGATCCTATTGAGTTACTTTTTGAATTTTATGAAGTATATCTTTCGGTAACCGAAAAATCCAAACAGCAAACTTTTGATGAATTTGCAACTTGGGCAAAAACTGCTCTTCAAGACTTTAATGAAATTGACCGATATCTTCTAGAGCCTAATAAAGTATTTAGTTATTTAGAAGCTATTGAAGCTTTAAAAAGATGGCAAGTAGAAGCTTCAAAAACTACAACACTAATTGATAATCATTTAGAATTTTGGGCTAAGTTACCGCTATATTACCAATCATTTTATGACCATTTGATAAGTAAAGGTATTGGTTATCAAGGCTTATTATATCGTGAAGCATTCAAAAATCTAGAAAAATTTGCGGCAAACACAACAAACACAATATATTTTGCGGGCTTCAATGCTTTAAATCAAGCTGAAGAAAAAATTATAAAGTATTTAGCTAATGAAAAAAAGGCTAAAATATTTTGGGACATTGATGAACTGTTTTTAAACGATTCATATCATGATGCAGGTTTGTTTATTCGAAAATATAAAAAAGAATGGAAGCCATTTATCCATCAGGATTTTGAATGGATTGTAAATCATTTTACCGAAGATAAAAACATCGAGATTATTGGAACACCAAAAAGTATTGGTCAAGCTAAAATTGTAGGAACTATTATTGAAAAAATTCAATCTAAAAGTCCAAATTTAGACAAAACCGCTGTTGTTTTAGGTGATGAAAATTTGTTATTACCCGTTTTATTTGGTTTGCCCGCTTCGGTTGAGGCTTTAAATATTACAATGGGTTATCCTAGTAAAAATAATCCGGCGCAACTATTAATTAGTAAATTGTTTAAGCTTCATACCAATGCCAAACAACGGAACGAGAAGAGTTACACTTTTTATTACAAGGAAGTATTAGCCATTTTAAATCATCCATTAATTGAACCTTATTGTAAGGTAGAAGAAGTTGTAAATGTAATTAACAGTAATAATTTTACCTTCTTTTCTAGAGAAAAATTATTCAGTTTGTATGCCGAAAAATATCCAAATTCTTCTAATATTTTATTCGAATTATTGTTTGCAAGATGGGACGATGTTTCTGAAATATTAGCCAACTTAAATGCTATTTTACTGCATCTAAAAACGCAACTGAGTAATGACAATTCGGAAGAAAAAGTAGCCAAAACCTTTTTATATTCGATTTATAAAACCATTGTGAAGTTAACGAATTATCACGAAAAGTATAACCAAATCGACAGCATAAGCGCTTTGCATGCTATTTACAAGCAAATAATTGAATTGGCGGAAGTATCTTTCGAAGGCGAACCTTTATCGGGGCTTCAAGTTATGGGAGTTCTAGAAAGCCGTGTGTTAGATTTTGAAAATGTGATTATTACTTCGGTTAATGAAGGGAAATTTCCAGCAGGAAAATCACAGAATTCCTTTATTCCTTATGATGTAAAGAAAGAATTAGGGTTGCCAACTTACAAAGAAAAAGATGCTATTTATTGCTATCACTTTTATCATTTATTGTTGCGCGCAAAAAATATTTGGTTACTCTACAATACCGATAACGAAGGTATTGATGCGGGAGAAAAAAGTCGTTTCATTACTCAATTAGAAATTGAAAGACAACCAAATCACAACATCACTAGCACTATTTATAATGCTGTTTTGCCTGAAAAAGCATACGAACTTATAAGCATTCCAAAAACGGATAAAATTATAACACGTTTGCACGAAATTGCCACAGATAAAGGATTTTCACCGTCTTCATTGACTAATTATATTCGGAATCCTTTTCAGTTTTACATGCAACGTATTCTTAGAATAAATGAAGCTGAAGATGTAGAAGAAAATATTGCTGCCAATACGTTAGGAACCATTATTCATAATGCATTGGAAGAATTGTATACGCCTTATTTGAATCAGTTTTTAGCATTGCATCATATTGAATCTATGGAATCCAAAATTGATGCAGTAATTCTAAAATATTTTAAACAAGAGTATAAAGAAGGCGAAATCACTAAAGGGAAAAATTTATTAGCATTTGAAGTAGCGAAACGAAATGTTTACAATTTTCTACAAGTTGAAAAGAAAGCCATTACCGAAGATAATGATGCTATTAAAGTTTTACTTTTAGAAGAATCATTAAGTTGCGAAATTCAGTTGGAATCCTTTGATTTTCCAATAAAAATTGCTGGAAAAGTTGACCGAATCGAAGAACGAAATGGTGTCATTCGAATCATCGATTACAAAACCGGAAGAGTAGATGCTGGAAGTTTAAAATTGAACGATATTTTTGCACTAACTCCTGAAATTGAGAATGAAAAAATTATCCAATTGCTTTGTTATGCCATGATGTTTGAAAACCATGAGTTGCTTAAAAATCTTGATATCACTGCCGGAATTATTTCGTTTAAGAACATGAAAAAAGGATTTTTACCGGTAGTAATTGGCACAGGAAAAGAAGCAGTTCATGTGATCTCAAATGAAATGATTGAAGATTTTAAAGTAATTATCAAGTTGCTAATTTTAGAAATTTTTAATCCTGAAATTCCGTTTAAGGAGAAAGTATAACTGAACCACAAAGTTCACAAAGTAATTTCACGAAGTTCACAAA
This sequence comes from Flavobacterium psychrophilum, assembly GCA_945905915.1. Taxonomy (GTDB): domain Bacteria; phylum Bacteroidota; class Bacteroidia; order Flavobacteriales; family Flavobacteriaceae; genus Flavobacterium; species Flavobacterium psychrophilum_S. Next base: position 11,828 of record CAMDQL010000021.1, on the reverse strand, counting down.
GCTTTTATTCTTTGTGCCTTCATAATGTTCCAAGTGGTTAAGCTCTTTTCAAAAAACCACTTAAAACCACTAACAATTCAGCCTGATTTTCAATGTGGCTCATGTGACCGTCTTCAAAAGTAGTTAGTTGCACTTGTGTGCCTTCAATTTGTTCTACATTTTCATTGTAATTTAAAACAGGATCTTTTTTGCCCAAAACAAATTGAATAGGATAAGGCGCAAAATGCAAAATGAGTTCGCGATCTTTTCTAATTTTCATACCTTCTAACGCGGCAACAATTCCTTGAAGTGGAGTTTTTAAAGCTTCTAATTTCACTTCTTCGATACTATCTGCTAATCGTTCGCGATTATCTTCACTAAACAAATTGGCAATACTCATACGAATGAAAGCTGAATAATTTTGTTTCACTGCAATAATTGCGCGGTCACGATTTGCTTTTCTTTCATCGTTATCGGCTCTTGAAGTTGAGTTTTGCAGTACAATTCCTTTTACGTTATCAGGATACAATTCGGCGAAAGCCAATGCCACATAACCGCCCATAGAATGACCAATTAAAACCGCTTTTCTGATTTTTAATTCGTGCAATACGTGATGTACCATATCCGCCTGGTCTTCCATAGTGTGGACATAACCCAGACATTCAGTAGCGCCATGACCTAACAAATCGATCGTAATAATGCGGTATTTTTTTGATTGTTCAGGAATAAATGCCTTCCACATCGTTTGATTTTCCAAAAAACCATGCAACAAAACCACTGCCGTTCCTTTTCCTTGGTCGGTATAACTGATTTTAGTGTTTTTGAAGTTGGTGGTTTTCATGTGGGCAAAGTTAGGTTTTAAACGCAAAGGGCGCAAAGTTTTTTTGCGAAGTAAACTAATAAAAAACGGCTCACTTTCGCAAACCGTCCTGTCTAAAAATCTATAATCCGAATATCTGAATATCCAAATTAAGCATTCATTATCGCTTCAATTTCCTCAATTTCTATTGGAATATTGCGCATTAAATTAAACGCAGCTCCTGTAGATTGAATCACCATATCGTCTTCTAAACGAATACCAAAACCTTCTTTTGGAATGTAAATTCCCGGTTCAACGGTAAACACCATATTGGCTTGCATAGGTTCATGAAGTAAACCATAATCGTGAGTGTCTAATCCCATGTGGTGCGAAGTACCGTGCATGAAATATTTTTTATAGGCTGGCCAATCTGGATTTTCGTTTTGCACATCGGCTTTGTCAATCAATCCTAAACCTAATAATTCTGAAGTCATAATTTTGCCCACTTCTACATGATATTGTTTCCATAAAGTTCCTGGAACTAATAGTTTTGTAGCTTCGTTTTTCACATTTAAAACCGCTTGATAAACCGCTTTTTGTCTATCGGTAAAACGACCCGAAACAGGAACCATACGCGTCATATCACTAGAATAATTAGCATATTCTGCACCAACGTCTAATAAAATTAAATCGCCAGCTTTACACTGTTGGTTGTTTTCAATGTAATGCAACACATTCGCGTTGTTACCTGAAGCAATAATTGGCGTGTAAGCAAAACCTTTCGAACGATTTCTTAAAAATTCATGCGAAAATTCAGCTTCAATTTCATATTCCATCACGTTTGGTTTTACGAATTGCAACACGCGTCTAAATCCTTTTTCAGTAATATCACAAGCTTTTTGGATTAAGTCCAATTCTTCACTTTCTTTAACCGAACGCAATCTTTGTAAAATAGGATTTGATTTTTCTACTTTATGTGCCGGATAATTTTCCTTCCACCATTTAACAAATCGTGCTTCACGAGTTTCGGTTTCAATAACCGCTCTATAATGTTCGTTGGTGTTGATGTAAATCGTTTCGGCATAGGCCATAATTTCTTTCAACGTCTTGTGAAAATCTTGCAACCAAATCACCGATTTAATTCCTGAAACTTCAAATGCACGTTCTTTGGTTAGTTTTTCACCTTCCCAAATAGCAATATGTTCATTCGTTTCTTTTAAGAATAAAATTTCTTTCAAATGTTCGTATGGTGCATCAGGAAAGAGCAATAAAATACTTTCTTCTTGATCCACACCCGATAAATATAAAATATCTCTGTGTTGAGCAAAAGGTAAAGTACTATCAGCACTCACCGGATAAATGTCATTTGAATTAAAAACCGCAACACTGTTTGGTTTCATTTGCGCCGTGAATTTTGCTCTATTTTTAATGTACAATTCGCGGTCGATTTGATGGTATTTCATGATGTAATGATTTTTAAATATTTAAATTTTAACCACATAGACACATAGGTTTGTGTAAAAAGTTTGAGAAAAATATAGCATTTCATTTTCATTTAGTTTGAACTATGTTTACTGAAATGAATAGAATGCCTTTTCTAAATAATCAAAATGCTATGTTTCTATGTGGTAGCAAAAAAATGTTTTCCAAAATTATAAAGATAAAAATGAAAAGATGTTAAAACCAATAGAAATTTTGTGAAAGTGTAATGTTTTGGTTAATTTTCAGCAAAATTTTTTAAGATGAAGCAAATTACCTTATTGTTTTTGTTGATTTTGCAATCGACAATGGCTCAAAATTCTATGTTTACTCAAGTTAAGGCAGCAAATATTGGACCAACAATCATGAGCGGACGTGTGGTTGATGTTGCCGTGAATCCGAAAAATCCAACCGAATTTTATGTGGCGTATGCTTCAGGCGGACTTTGGTATACAAACAACAACGGAACGTCTTTTTTACCTGTTATGGATTCAGCAGAAACTATAAATTGTGGTTCGGTATCAGTAGATTGGACTTCAGGAACCATTTGGGTGGGAACAGGTGAAGTGAATTCTTCTCGCTCTTCTTATGCTGGAGTCGGGGTTTTAAAATCTTCTGACAAAGGCAAAACGTGGCAAAATTTAGGATTAAACGATTCACATCATATTAGCCGCATTTGGGTAAATTCAACTAATACTAATGAAATTGTAGTTGCGGCTGTAGGTCATTTATATACAACTAATTCTGAACGTGGAATTTACAAATCAACAGATGGCGGAATATCGTGGAAACAAACTTTGTTCGTTGCAGAAGATACTGGAATTATTGATTTAGTGGTTTCAAAAGATAATCCAAAAATTATGTTTGCAGCCGCTTGGCAAAAAGATAGAAAAGCGTGGCATTTTGACGGTGATGGCGAAAAATCGGGGATTTATAAAAGTGAAGATGGCGGAACAACCTGGAATTTAATAACAACTAAAGAAAGCGGATTTCCTACGAATGAAAGTGTGGGAAGAATTGGATTAGCTTTATTTAATGAAAATGTGATTTATGCCGTTGTGGACAATCAGAATAAACGACCAAAAGCGGTTTCAAAAAATAAATTGCAACTCATGCTTGCTTCACCTGGTGAGGATTTTCAAAATATAGATAATAAAGAGCTTAATAACGCCTTGAAAGAAAGTGGTTTTAGTGAAAAATACCGTGCCGAAAACATAAAAAAATGGGTAGAAAATGCAGGAACAAATGCAGTACTAGACCAACTTTTAGATGCTAACAAAGCCTTGTTTGAAACCGAAGTTATAGGTTGCGAAGTCTATAAATCTGAAAATGGCGGAAAATCTTGGAATAAAACAAATACGTCATATATCGATGACATGTTTTATACGTATGGCTATTATTTTGCGAATATTTCAGTAGATGAATCTAATGAAAACCGAGTATATATTGGCGGTGTTCCGTTACTGTTTTCAGAAGATGGAGGTAAAACGTTTCAAGCTATATCTAAAGAAAATGTGCATGCCGATCATCATGTAACTTGGATCAATCCTGAAAATTCGAATCACATTATTAATGGAAACGATGGCGGAATTAATATTTCATACGACAACGGAGCGCATTGGATTAAATGTAATAATGAAGCTGTTGGTCAATTATATGCGGTCAATGTTGATAATCAAGAAGACTATCATGTTTATGGCGGTTTGCAGGATAATGGCGTATGGTTTGGATCTAATGATTTTAAGCAAAATGTCGCTTGGCATCAGGAAGGGAATTATCCGTATAAAGAATTAATCGGTGGCGATGGAATGCAAATTCAAATCGATAGTCGCAATCCAAATGTGGTTTTCACGGGTTATCAATTTGGGAATTATTACCGCATCAATCAAAAAGAAAATCAGTTTGATTTTATTTCCCCAAAAGCCGGAAAGGATGAGAAGCCGTTGCGATACAATTGGCAAACGCCTATTTTACTTTCTTCGCACAATCAAGATATTTTATACATGGGCTCTCAGTTTTTGCATCGTTCCATGGATCAAGGCAAATCGTGGGAAAAAATTTCAGAGGATTTAACAAACGGATCCAAAGAAGGAAATGTAGCTTTTGGAACGTTGACAACTATTTCAGAAAGTAAACTCCAATTTGGATTGCTTTACGTGGGGACTGATGATGGGAAAATTCATATTTCAAAAGATGGCGGGGTTTCGTGGCAATTAATTTCAGGTAATTTGCCTCAAAATTTATGGGTTTCACGAGTGGTAGCTTCTTCCCACAAAAAAGAACGGGTTTTCATCGCCTTAAATGGCTATCGAAACGACAATTTTGAAAGTTATGTATTTGTTTCGGAAGATTTCGGAAACACTTGGACTGCTATTTCCAATGGATTATCGCAGGCCGTAAATGTAATTGTTGAAGATTCGGCAAACGAGAATATTTTATACGTTGGAACGGATAATGGATTATTTATTTCTATTGACAAAGGTTCAACTTGGCAAAACTTCTCAAACGGAATGCCAAAAGTTGCGGTGCATGATTTAAAAATTCAAGCCAAAGCAAAAGAACTAATTGTAGGAACACACGGGCGTTCAATTTATAAAATAGACCTTTCGAAAGGGCAAGAATTGACTAATGAAATTTTAGCAAAAAACATCCATTTGTTTAAAGTGAACGATAGAACTAAATCGGAACGTTGGGGAAGTCAAAATTATGCATGGGGAAAACCTAGCGAACCTTCAACAGAAATTTGGTTATACTCAAACGGCGTCGGAATGGTGAATCTTATCATTACAAATGAATCAGGATTAATGGTTCATACTCAAAAAGTATCAGTAACAAAAGGATTGAATTCGATTACTTATGATTATTCTCTTACAAAAGAAGTTGCCGAAAAGTGGAACAAAAAAGATAAAAATATCAAAATTAAAGCCGCTGATAACAATAAGTTTTATTTGCCTGTAGGAAAATACAAATTGGTAATTTCAAAAGATAATACACCAGAAAATAGTACGTTTGAAATAACCGCTCCCAAAAAAAATAATTAAATTTTATTTGTTCTAATAATCTCAAGTAAAGATTAAAGAATCCATTTTTGAAGGAGAAAAATTTATGAGCAGATCATATTTGAGGTTTAATTCCGACACATCTCAATTATTTTTTTCGATAAAATGAGTTACACAAACCAGTCAGAGGGCTATAACTTGTTGATATTCAACAGAAGTTAAATTATTTTAAATTCATTATAAATTAACGATAAAAGGTTGTAGTTAATTTCAAATAGCTGTATTTTTGTTTTGATTTTTATAAAACTATTACAATCAAATAAAATTATGGCAAAATCGGCACTTTTAAAGTCATCTATCGCAAAAAAATATTGGATGGCTCTTACGGGTTTATTTTTATGCTTGTTTTTGGCAGGTCACTTAGCAGGAAATCTTCAATTGCTTGTTCCAAACAATGCTTTGAATTTTAATCAGTATGCCTTATTTATGACTTCCAATCCGGCAGTAAAATTACTTTCTTATTTAACGTACATTTCTATTTTATTCCATGCAATCGACGGAATATTATTAACAATCCAAAACAAAAAAGCAAGACCTATTGGCTATGCTAAAACAGATGGATCTTCAACCAGTTTTGCTTCAAGAAACATGGCGGTTTTAGGAACTATTATTTTAGTTTTTATAGCTACTCACATGGTGAATTTTTGGGCAAAAATGCATTTTGACAAAAACATGCCTATAATGACAAAAACCATTGAGGTACAAGGGCAAAAACAAGTTTTTTATGTAGGAACTCAAGTAGGACAGTATTTTCCAGTAGATCAAGTTGCAAAAGAAGGTGAAAAGGTAGATCAAACCGCGATGCCAAAGCAATTTGTGATCAAAAACAGAACCGAATTATACTATAGTCAGGCAGATGTAAAAACAGCTGATTTATATAAAGATTTATACAAATTAACCGTAGCGTTTTTTAAAGATGCTAAATATGGATTGTATTTCACAATTGGATATGTATTAGCTATGTTAGCTTTATCATTCCACTTATGGCATGGTTTTCAGAGTGCTTTCCAAACAATTGGTGTGAATAGTTCAAAATTAACTCCAGTGATTAAGTTTTTTGGAAAAGCGTTTGCAATTATAGTTCCGCTATTGTTTGCAATTATTCCTCTTATCTTACATTTTAAAAAATAATCAACATCAGTATATATTATGAAGTTAGATTCTAAAATACCAGCGGGTCCATTAAAAGACAAATGGACCGATCATAAAAACCATTTGAAATTAGTTGCTCCAAATAATAGACCAAAAATTGATATTATTGTGGTAGGAACTGGTTTAGCAGGAGCATCAGCAGCTGCTTCTCTTGGAGAAATGGGCTACAATGTAAAAGCATTCTGTTTTCAAGATTCTCCACGTCGCGCGCATTCAATTGCCGCTCAAGGAGGAATTAATGCAGCAAAAAATTACCAAAATGATGGCGATAGTGTTTATCGTTTGTTCTATGATACTATAAAAGGTGGTGACTATCGTGCGCGTGAAGCAAACGTACATCGTTTAGCCGAAGTTTCAGGAAATATTATTGACCAATGTGTGGCACAAGGAGTTCCTTTTGCTCGCGAATATGGCGGAATGTTAGATAACCGTTCGTTTGGTGGAACGCAAGTACAACGTACTTTTTACGCTGCCGGACAAACAGGGCAACAATTATTATTAGGAGCTTATTCAGCTTTATCAAGACAAATCGGATTAGGTCGTGTACAAATGTACAGCCGTCACGAAATGTTAGATTTAGTAAAAATTGATGGCAAAGCACGCGGAATTATCGCTCGTAATTTAGTTACTGGAGAAATCGAAAGACATTCGGCTCATGCTGTTGTTATTGCTTCTGGAGGTTACGGAAACGTTTATTTTCTTTCTACAAACGCCATGGGTAGTAACGTAACTGCTGGATGGAAAGTACACAAACAAGGTGCTTTATTTGCAAATCCTTGTTATGTTCAAATTCACCCAACTTGTATTCCTGTTCATGGAACTAATCAAGCAAAATTAACCTTAATGTCTGAATCTTTAAGAAATTCAGGACGTATTTGGGTACCAAAAACAAAAGAAGACGCAGCTGCCGTAAGAGAAGGTAAATTAAAAGCATCAGATATACCAGAAGAAGAAAGAGATTACTTCTTAGAAAGAAAATATCCCTCTTTTGGAAATTTAGCACCAAGAGATATATCATCAAGAGCTGCAAAAGAAGTTTGTGATGAAGGTAGAGGAATCGAATCAAATGATACAAACGAAGGAGTATTTTTAGATTTTTCAACTGAAATACAAACTAAGGGAAAACAAGCAGCTTTTGCCAAAGGAAATCATAATCCAACTCCTGAAGAAATCACTTCATTAGGTAAGCAATGGTTAAAGGAAAAATACGGTAATTTGTTTACCATGTATCAAAAAATTACGGATGAAAATCCTTATGAAACTCCAATGAAAATTTATCCAGCAGTGCATTACACTATGGGTGGTGTTTGGGTTGATTATAACTTACAATCTTCTATTCCTGGTTGTTTCGTTGCTGGTGAGGCAAATTTCTCAGACCATGGAGCAAATCGTTTAGGAGCTTCTGCTTTAATGCAAGGTTTAGCTGACGGTTATTTCGTTTTACCTTACACGATTTCTAATTATTTAGCAGACGAAATCAGAACGGGTAAAATCACTACAGATGCTCCAGAATTTGCTGAAGCTGAAGCTAGAGTAAAAGACTCAATCAGTAAATTTTTAAATAATAAGGGTTCTAAATCGGTAGATTATTTCCATAAAAAATTAGGTTTGATTATGTGGAATAAAGTAGGAATGGGACGTAATGAAAAAGGTTTAAATGAAGCTATTGCAGAAATTACTCAATTAAAAGAAGATTTCTACAAAGACGTAAATGTTCCTGGAAGCAATGACGAGTTGAATCCACAACTTGAAAAAGCTTTACGTGTTGCAGATTTAATTGATTTAGGTCAGTTAATGGCGCTGGATGCTTTACAACGAAAAGAATCTTGTGGAGGTCATTTCCGTGAAGAATACCAAGATGCTGAAGGCGAAACACTTCGTGATGACGTGAATTTCTCATTCGTAGGAGCGTGGGAATACAAAGGAGACGATATTACAAAAGAAGAACTTCACAAAGAAGAATTGAAATACGAGTTTATAAAAATAGCAGCTAGAAATTACAAATAAAATAGTATGAGTGCAGCAAAAAATATCAATATAAACCTTAAAATTTGGCGTCAAAAAAACGCTAATTCAAAAGGGAGCATGGAAACTTATAAATTAGATAATGTTTCTACTGCAAGTTCGTTTTTGGAAATGTTAGACCAATTAAACGAACAATTAATTAACCAAAATATAGAACCAGTAGCTTTTGATCACGATTGTCGTGAAGGTATTTGCGGAATGTGTTCTTTATACATCAATGGACGAGCTCACGGACCAGACACTGGAATTACAACCTGTCAGTTGCACATGAGACTGTTCAACGATGGCGATACTATTTACATCGAACCATGGAGAAGTAAAGCGTTTCCAGTAATCAAAGATTTAGTGGTAGATAGAAGTGCTTTTGATAGAATTCAACAAGCGGGTGGTTTTGTATCAGTAAATACTTCTGGAAATACTATTGATGCAAACTCAATTCCAGTTCCTAAAGATGATGCAGACAAAGCGTTTATGGCGGCTGCTTGCATCGGATGTGGTGCTTGTGTAGCTTCTTGTAAAAATGGTTCTGCCATGTTATTCGTGGGGGCAAAAGTATCTCAATATGCATTATTACCGCAAGGAAAAGTTGAAGCTACAAATCGTGTATTAAACATGGTGCGTCAAATGGACGAAGAAGGATTCGGAAATTGTACCAATACTGGAGCATGTGAAATCGAATGCCCAAAAGGAATTTCGTTAGAAAACATTGCTCGCATGAACAGAGAATTTTTAAAAGCATCTGTGAAGTAATTCATAGCAACTTCAGAATAATAAAAACGCATTCAAATCAATGAATGCGTTTTTTTAGTTTTAACCAAATTAGCTTGGGAAAATCCGACAAATAGTTCGATAAAGATCAATTTAAATTACTCTAAACCAAAATCTTGTTCTACATCCCAATTGGCTCTAACGTCAATTTGTTTAGGATAATAAATTATTTCTTCGGCTTGTTTTTTAGCTAAATAATCGCCGGTGTCCCAAAATCCATTGGCATTATCATCATAAATTACTCGTAAAGTATATTGTCTAGGTTCAATGGTTTCAAAAACCATGAGAGTTTCTTTATTATTAGCTATTTTACTATAAAAAACAGCACCATTATCATCTAATACTTCTAAAATAAGAGGATATCGTTTAACTCCTGAAAGATTAACTTTTAAATTTCCATAATCGGAAATAAGTTTTGTGTTTACTTCAAATTGTAAGGAATCATTTTTAGTTTCATAAAAATCAGTAAACGCTTCTGGTAAAATTTCTAATGTATATTTCTGTTCTTCTTCTTTTTTGAAATCAAATTTAATTTCTTGATTAAAATCGTCGTAACTAGACGTAAAATTAACAGCAACCGAATCTTTATTTCTAAGAATTATCTTTGAATTATCAATCGTCTTTATAGGTGTGCTGCTACTTAGGGTAAATAAATCTCTAAAAGATAAGGCGCCTTGTGTTTTATTTGCAATTTTTAAACTATCGCTTTCTTTTAAGTTTTTTAGTTTTGAGGTAAATGATTTTGTAAATGAACCATTTTCAACCGTTATTTCGAGCGAATCTAATTCCATTTTTGGGAAAAATAGTTGAACAGAATCTTTGTCTTTCTCAGAATATTTGGTCATTTTTATTGGAATATTTTCTGTTCCTTTTTTAGCTGTAACTTTTAGATTCTTTATATTTCCTTCATAGCCCATATAGAGTTTGTTGTTGCTTTCCTGGGTAGGTTTAAAAACTTTAAAAACAGGCTTTTCGGCAAACAATTCTAATTCATAGGCTGTTGAGGTAGGCAATTTTATAGGCTCGTTTAAAAAACCAATTTTATCGCTTTTGGGGTCAAATTTATTATTACCAGATTTGTCTTTTAATGCAATAATCTGATACGAACCTTCTTTTAAATTTTCAAGTGAAAAAACTTTTAAACTATCTAAAGTATTAGTTACATATAAAGGAGTTTCTTTATATACGGTTGAATCGGTAAACGTTTTAGCATCATATAAGAGGACGCTTACAAAATTATCTGGTTTTTGATTGAAGGCGTCTTTTATTTTTCCTACAACCGTTAAAGAATCAATATAATTTCCTGTTGAAAACACATATTTAAATTGCGAATACGGATTATTTTCATTGTTATCCGATATACTTTGACCAAAATTAAAACTATAAGTAGTATTCTCTTTTAAGGTATCTAACAATTTTATCGAAATAAATTTACTAGCACTTCCTTGCGGAACAATAATGGGTTGTTTTTTTAAGGGTGGCGAAATGATCAATTGCTTGGTAATGTCTTTCACTTTGATTAATTCGTTGAAATTAATTTTTATTTCGCTTCCTTTAAAATTTGCACTAAAGTTCTTAGGTAAACTTCCTACAATTTTAGGGGCAATGGTGTCTTTTGGGCCACCAGTAATCGTACCTCTTTTGGCACAATTTGTAAAAAAAACAGCCACAACAAGTAACGTTAGAATATATTTTAATTTTGTCATCATCATAAAATAAAGAAGTTACAAAATAACAACTATAATTAATGTAAACATACAAATTTTAAGAAATTTTATGAATCAGTATAAGCAATTGTGATGATGCTAATTTTTGCATCCGGGATTTTTAAGATAGCTTTAGCACAAGCTTCTAATGTTGCTCCAGAAGTTATTACATCGTCTATTAAAAGGTAGTGCTTTCCAAAATCCGATGGAGAGAAAGTTACATCAAAGAGGCTGTTTTTAATTTCAGATCGCGCTTCTTTACTTTTTTTTGTTTGTGTCTTCGAATACATTTTTCGATACAAAAGTTGATCGTTTATTTCGATTCCTAAGTTTTGTGATAACGCTTCACAAAAAGTGGTTACTTGATTATAGCCTCGTTCTTTAAGCCTTTTTTTATGCAACGGCACCGGAATAATTGTAGTAATTTTTTGATCTTTAGCAATTTCTATGAGGTCATTTGCGTACCAATTACCCAAAAGGGTTCCAATTTCTGGCCGATTTTTATATTTAAGATTATGGATCATATTTTGAACAATTCCGTCTTTATGAAAATACAGCATGGCACTGCAAAATTCAAACGGAATAATACCATAAAATTTTTTTGCGATGTAGTTATTACTCATTAAATGATGTTGGGTAAGCGGCAATTCATGTCGGCAATTTGCACAAATTATAGCTTCATTTTGTAGCAAAAGGGAATTACATCCAGTACATAATTTTGGAAAAAGCAAGTTTATCAGATTTTTCAGCATTTTGTCGGTTTATTAAAATAGAATAAATAATTTTAAATACTTTTGTGGTATAAATGTAGGGTATGGCGATTAAGAAAAACAAAATTACAAAAATTAGCATCATTATTTT
>CAMDQL010000020.1 GCA_945905915.1 Flavobacterium psychrophilum | reverse complement strand
ATAAAAAAGGTTTAAGAAACATCTCAAACCTTATTATTATATTATTTGATATATAATTTTTTAATCTTCGGAATGGGTCCGCCACATTTCACTTCATGACACTTTATACATGCATCTATTCCGTTATTAAAATGTTCTTTGGCATTTTTAGGATCTTCATAAATTAATTCTTGAGCTTTGATAAACTTAGCCACTTGTTCGTCAAAAAAGGCATCTTTATCGGTTTCATCTGTCATTACAGCTTGGTGAATTTTTATAAAATACTGCGGAAATTTACCAATAGTATCGCCTTTGATAATTCGCTCTTTCAAACGCTGATTATCGACATACATTTGCTCCATAAGTGCTGCCATTTCTGACATTTCATACATTTCAAATCCATCTTTATTAACCTTAGAATCAGACGCACAAGCTTCTTTATCAGATTGCTTTTCATCGGATTTTTTATCGCATGAAATTGTAAAAAAAAAGAACCCTAATAATAGAATTAATTGTTTCATTACTTAACAATTAAAACACCATCTGCCATAAATGAATACGTAACTTTTGGCTCAGTAATACTATCTATAGCGGCTTGCGATTTTCCAGCATCTTTAGCATAATGTTTCAAAACATCAACACTTTCAATACTTACAAAAGCTTTTCCATTTACAATAACCTCTTTTTCTTGGGCATTTTTTGGTACGAAGAAACCATAATCTTTAAACTTTACAAAAACTTCTTTATCATCAGCTAAAGCTAATGTCATCCAACAACCTTTCTTTTGGCATACTTCATCAATTAAGGACTTAAACTTAACTAAAAGGGTGTCGCCTTCTTTCAAAGAAGCAAATTTTTCCATCATTTCTGAATTAGTCATTGCATTTTCTGAAGAAATTGAATCTCCAAATTTTGCATATGAAACATTGCTTTCCTCTTTAGAAACTTCTTTTTTTGATTCACAACTCATAAAAATAGATGTCATGAATACTGCTAGGATTATCTTTTTTATCATTTTAAAATTTATTATACATACAAAAATACCATTATTTTTAATATGCTCACAATATCAATTTAATTAAAACTAAAAGAATTTTAAAAAATTAAAATATGAATAAATATTATTTTAAATTTTAGTTTGTTAATAATTATACAACCAAAGCAATTTTAAAGTGTCATTTTTTAGTAAGTTTGTAAAATATTTATCATAAATCAGTTTTTTTCTCATTATTAAAACTACTTTTTTTCAAAATGGAAGTAACAACTTTAAATGATATTGAAATTATTTCAGCTTCAAATTCAAAAATTAACAGTGTTGATTTTGAAAACCTAACTTTTGGTAACGTCTTTACAGATCACATGTTAATTTGTGATTTCAAAGAAGGTAGTTGGCAAAAACCTACAATTCAACCCTATGCTCCTTTTACTATAGATCCATCTGCAAAAGTTTTTCATTATGGACAAGCTATATTTGAAGGAATGAAAGCGTATAAAGATTTGGAAGATGCTGTTTGGTTATTTCGTCCCAATGAAAATTTCAATCGCTTTAACAAAAGTGCAATTAGAATGGCCATGCCCGAAGTTCCTGAAGCTGTTTTCATGGGTGGATTGAAAAAACTATTACAAATTGAAAAAGAATGGGTGAAAAAAGGAAAGAGTAACACCTTGTACATTAGACCTTTTATGATTGCTACCGGTCACGGCGTAATTGCTGCTCCTTCTCAAGAATATCGATTTATGATTATTTTATCGCCAGCACGTTCTTACTATTCTGGCGAGGTAAAAGTAATTATTGCCGAACATTTTAGTAGAGCTGCTAATGGAGGAATTGGTGCTGCTAAAGCTGCTGGAAATTATTCGGCTCAATTTTATCCAACAAAATTAGCGAATGAAAAAGGGTTCCAGCAAATCATTTGGACCGACGATGCTACGCATACCAAATTAGAAGAAGCTGGAACAATGAATGTATTTTTTAGAATAAATGATACTTTATATACCGCGCCAACAAGCGAACGCATTTTAGATGGTGTAACACGTAAAAGTGTAATTGATTTAGCAAAAAGAGAAAATATCAAAGTTGAAGTTCGTTCGGTACTAGTTGAAGAATTAATTACTGCTGCTAAAAATGGTTCTTTAAAAGAAATTTTTGGAGCCGGTACTGCTGCGGTTATCAATCCTATCGTTGGATTTTCATATAAAGATGAATATTTTGAATTGCCTAAGATGGAACACTCAATTGCTTTAGATATTAAAGAAAAACTGACTGATATTCAACATAAATTAGACGAAGACACTTTTGGTTGGACCGTTAAGGTTTAAGAATTTACATATAAACAAAAAAGCGATTTCAAATTTGAAATCGCTTTTCTTTATTTTAAAATCTCTTCAAAATTAGGTTTAAAGTAATTGGGACCTTTCATTACTTTTCCATCTTCGCGATAAATAGGTTTTCCATCTTCGCCTAATTTACTCATATTTGAGCGTTGAATTTCATCAAAAACGGCTTCAATTTTATGTTGGAGGCCATGTTCTAAAATAGTTCCGCAAAGGATATACAACATGTCTCCAAGCGCATCGGCTATTTCAACAATATCATTATTTTGAACGGCTTCTAAATATTCTTCATTTTCTTCTTTCATTAAATTAAAACGAAGCTCATTTTTAAGCGTTCCTAAATCGGCCTTCATTTCGGTACTAACCCCTAGTCCATAGGTTTCATGAAATAATTTTACTGCATTTAATTGTTTTTGCATACTATAGAATTTATTTTACGAAAAATAGAAATTTAGAATCTAATTAATCCTTATTTTTGTAAAAATTTTCAATATGTTTTCAACAGGTCAAATTTATTTTGCAGTCTTTTTTATCATTGCATTTGTAATCACAATGATAGCGGTGTATAGAAAAGATTTAAAGGTCTTAAAACCATTTTATAAAGGCACCTATTGGATTTTCATTGGTTTTTTAATTTTCATTGGATTACTCTTTTTAATCAAAGTCTTAATGAAAGAATAATTTTACTTACATTTGAAAAACATACCCCTAAAAAATGAGAATCCTTAAATATTTATTTCTATTATTTCTATTATTATCCACCGCTTTTGTAGTTTTTGTAGCTACTCAACCCGGTGATTATAAAATAATGCGTTCTAAAGAAATAAATATTTCAAAAGATGTTATTTTTCATTTTATTTCAGATACCTCTTCATTAAATGATTGGATTCCTTGGGAAAAAGATGAGATTTCATTGGTGAATAAAAACTTAACTTCAACTGATTCTATTGCACAAACAATTATTTTAAACGAAGAGAAAAGCAGTTCTTTATTTCATTTTAAAAAAACAAAAAAAGGAACCATCGTTACTTGGGAAGTAAACGGGAAACTAGATTTAAAATTAAAAATTTTAAGTGTATTAAAAGGCGGTGCTACTAATGTGGTAGGCAGTGAACTTGAAAAAGGGTTAGCAAATATTGATCATTATTTAGTTAATGAAATTTCGAACTATACGATTAAAATTAATGGATTAGTTACAAAAAATACTACAAATTATATTCAGCAAGAAGCTACATGTGCTGTAGCAGATTTTCAAAAAAAATCAAAAGCAATGTTGCAAAACATGGTTGCTTTTGTGACCAAAAACGACATTAAAATTACTGGATTACCCTTCGTTATTTATAAAACGAAAAAAACAAGCGATAACAAAACCGTTTTTGCAATGTGTGTTCCAGTGGAAGAAGAAATTTTAACTACAGAAGGCAGTGAAATTTCAGGCGGACATTTTGATTCCTTTTTAGCCGTAAAAGCAACTCTTAATGGCGATTATTCGCATAATGAAAAAGCGTGGAAGGAAGTACGAAATTATCTTAATAAAAAAAGATTATCGGAAGATGATCTTGGAAAACCAATTGAAATTTACAAAGTGAGTTTGCCAAAAGAAAGAAAACCCTCAAAATGGGTTACCGAAATTTATATTCCTGTAAAACAGAAAATTAGTGCTCCAAAACCTGAAAGTGCTGAAGTTGTTCCATCAACTGAAAGTAACTTGAATACAAATCCTGTTCAATAATTTATCTTTTTTCTTTTCCGATAAGGTGTTTTACAACAGTTTCTGCTGCATGTAAACCAAACAACGCAGGCATCCAACTATTAGTACCATAAAATGATTTCTTGAAATTGGTTCCATCAGTTGTTTTAATACTTGAATAATCTGGTCTTTCGTAGGAATAAACAACTTTTACCCCTTTAGAAATTCCTTCCAATTTTAAACGCTTACGAACATTTTTTGCAAGCGGACAATATTCGGTTTTACTAATATCGCGTACCTGAACTTTTTCGGCTTCAAACTTTCCTCCTGCTCCCATGTTACTGATGACTTTAACCTTCTTACGCTTACAAGCTAAAATCAAATTAATTTTTGGAGTCACACTATCAATACAATCTAAAACGTAATCAAATTCGGGCGAAATTAATTCGAAGGCACGTTCTGGGGATAAAAACTCTTCAATTCGAGTCAATTGTAACTCGGGATTTATATCCATTAATCGATCGCCAACAATTTTTACTTTTGGTTCACCAACTGTACTATGCAATGCTGGTAATTGCCTATTTATATTAGTAATATCTACGACATCGCCATCTACAATTGTCATTTTACCAACACCAGCTCGCGCTAAAAATTCGGCAGCAAAACTTCCTACACCACCTAATCCAACAACTAAAACATTAGCATTATCTAACTTTTGTATTCCTTCCTCTTTAAATAATAAAGCTGCTCTTTCTTTCCACTTTGTCATAATAATGATAAATCGTAAAATTGTTTAATTGATTAACTGAAAATTTTTGAAAAATTAGTAAAAACCATTGTTTTCATTTCTTGTACCGAAATTCTTTTAATAGAAGCTGCTTTTTCATACACTTCATAAATAGTTTCTTCAATGGTATCCGTTTCTAATAAAATTTGATTTTCGGGTGCAAATTTAAATACTTTTTCCAAATCTGGATTACGCAATAAGTATTTTCCAAAAGAAAGATAAAAACCATTTTTGAATAGTGACTGAGCTACTTGTTCATTTTTTGAAAATCCGTGAATAATCATAGGATTTTCTATTTTCATTTCTTTTTTTATGGCAATTACTTCCTCAAATGCAGCTACACAATGTAAAATTATTGGTTTGTTTGTTTGCTGTACGAGTTCTAATTGCTTTTTAAAAACTGTAATTTGAACTGAAAGAGGAATTTCTATTCGTTTATCTAAACCACATTCGCCCAATACCAAACATTCGGATAACTGCAATTTTTCTTTGATGATTTCCAAATCGTTTTCCAATCTATTTTCATCAATATACCAGGGATGAATTCCAATAGAATAGTTCGGAATAGTCGCATTAAATTCCCACGGATATTGATTTACTATTTCAATAACCTCGTTGTCATTTGAAAATTGATGGGTATGTAAATTGATGAATTTAGTCACGATGAATATTTTTACAAAAATATATAAATTAGTTCATAATGTAATCGGTTAAGCTTTCGTAAATTTGCATTTCAATAGTACCTATGTTACAACGCGCACTTCAAAAATATTTCAATAATTTTAAAGGATTTTCAAGAGAAATTTGGATTCTTGCACTCATTACTTTTATCAATCGTGCGGGAACCATGGTACTTCCTTTTCTATCAAAATATTTAAAAGAAGATTTGCATTTTTCGTATAGTCAAGTAGGATGGATTATGGTAAGTTTCGGGTTGGGATCAATGCTTGGTTCTTGGCTCGGTGGAAAATTATCAGATAAGATTGGCTTCTACAAAATAATGATTTTTAGTTTATTAACTAGTGGAATTGGTTTTTTTATCTTGCAAAAAATCACCAGTTATCATGGCTTATTAATAGCTATTTTCTTCATTATGGTTATTGCTGATATGTTTAGACCTGCTATGTTTGTTTCACTTGGAGCCTATGCAAAACCCGAAAACAGAACGAGAGCTTTAACCCTTGTGCGTTTAGCCATTAATTTAGGATTTGCGGCAGGACCAGCTCTAGGAGGTCTTTTAATTATGAGCGTAGGTTATAAAGGATTGTTTTGGGTAGATGGCGCAACTTGTATTCTAGCCATTCTGATTTTTTGGATAAAAGTAAAAGAGAAGAAAAAGTCGGCATATACTGATAAAGAACATCCAGGCGAAGTGCTAACCCATTCTGTATTTAAAGATGGTCCTTTTTGGATATTTTTATTGATTTGTTTGATTTCCGGGATTATGTTTTTCCAATTATTCACAACCATTCCATTATACCATAAAGAACAATTTAACTTATCTGAACTCCAAACTGGTCTCTTACTCACCTTTAACGGAGTTCTCGTTTTCTTTGTAGAAATGCCGTTAGTAAGTTATATTGAGCGAAATAAAATTAATAAACTTCGCGCCATTAACATAGGCGGATTGTTAATGACCATTAGTATGTTTCTGTTGCTAATTAATAATTGGGTTGGTATTTTAATCATTATGATGCTATTTATGACCTTTGCCGAAATGTTTGCTTTTCCTTTTTCAAATTCCTTTGCCATGAGTAGAGCACCAAAAGGACATGAAGGGCGTTATATGGCCATTTTTACTATGACCTATAGTATGGCGCATATTCTAAGTGCCAAATCGGGTATGACTATTATTGATCATTTTGGTTACCAAGCCAACTGGTTATTCATGGGAACACTTGGCTTCATAAGTGTTTTATTAGGATTGTGGGTATATAAATTAATCAATAAAAAATCAAACCATGTATAAATTACTTGCCAAAATAAACAAAATCATTTTACCTAGTTTTACCAAACAAGGATTAGATCCTATCAAAGCAAAAAAATGGCAAATGGCTTTAATAGGCTATCGGTATTACATAACTTGTAGAGCTTTAGATAATTAAATTAAAAGCTGTTATTTTTTAAATTTCAATTTGTATATCTACTAAAATTATCTATATTTGCACTCACAAAAAATGGCCTCGTGGCGCAACTGAATAGCGCATCTGATTACGGCTCAGAAGGTTACTGGTTTGAATCCAGTCGAGGTCACTAAAAGCTCTGCAATGCAGGGCTTTTTTATTAAAATAAAATTCATTTCTTCTTTTATAAAATATTAACTACCTTCGAAAAAAAAGAATGTCAATAGCAGAGCGTGTTTTACAAGTAGAAGCGTTATACAACCAACTTGAACTTGAAATAAATACTTTTCAAGAACAAACAAAACTAGGCTGTGTTGCAGGTTGTGGCAAATGTTGTAACAATCCAGATATTGATGCCTCGCCACTCGAATTTTTACCTTGGGCTTATCATTTGTATTTAAAAGGCAAAGCCGAAACAATACTAGATCAACTAAACGCAACTCCTGAATTGACTAAGTGTTATATATACCAACCTTTTTCGGAATTTGAAGGTGATAAAGGGAGTTGTTCAGACTATAAACACCGTGGATTAATTTGCCGCCTTTTTGGTTATGGAGCTACAAAAGACAAATATGGAAATCTTCGATTAGCTACTTGTAAAATCATCAAAGAAGGTCAAAAAGTGAATTTTGATCAATCAACTATTTCAATAAACGAAGGACTTTCGGTGCCAATATTTACTGACTATTACATGAATTTATCGCAAATCGATTTTCAATTAGGAAACATTGTGGTTCCTATTAATACAGCGTTAAAATTAGCCTTAGAAGAAGTTTTGCAATATTATGCCTATCGCCCACTCCCAGAAGGACATATAGATATTGTCTAAAAGCCCCATTTTATTACTTTTACACCATGAAACAATTAGTAATCATAGGAAGTGTTTGGCCAGAGCCTAATTCTACTGCGGCCGGAAGTAGAATGCTGCAACTTATTTCGTTGTTTCAAGAGCAAGATTATTCAATTACTTTTTTATGTTCGGCTTCACCATCAGAATTTTCATTTGATTTGAATCAGATTTCGGTTGCAACCCAATCAATACAATTGAATGATAGTAGCTTTGATTTACTTATACAAAAACTAAATCCGACTGTTGTGCTTTTTGATCGCTTTATGATTGAAGAACAATATGGCTGGCGTGTTATGGAAAATTATCCGAATGCTATAAGAATTCTTGACACTGAAGATTTGCACTTCTTACGAAAAGCAAGAGAAATCGCTTATAAACAAAATCGAGAATTGGTTTTTGAGGATTACATTTCGGATACTTTTAAGAGAGAAATGGCCTCGATTTATAGATGCGATTTGACTTTACTAATTTCGGAATACGAAATGCAATTGGCCACCGAAACATTCAAAATGGATCCTGCTATTTTATTTTACCTGCCTTTTTTGTCGGGAGAAATAAATCCAAAAGCTCCCAAATTTGAAGACAGGCAATATTTTATAAGTATTGGAAACTTTCTACACGAACCCAATTGGCAAACCGTTTTACAATTAAAAAAACATTGGAAATCAATTAAAGAACAACTTCCCGATGCTGAACTTCATGTGTATGGTGCTTATGTGTCAGAAAAAGCGAAACAATTGCATAATGAAAAAGAAGGCTTTTTGATTAAAGGAAGAGCCGAAAGTGTTATTGACGTGTATTCTAAAGCAAGAATATTGTTAGCGCCAATACCTTATGGAGCTGGTTTAAAAGGAAAATTATTTGAAGCCATGCAATTGGGAATACCTTCTGTAACTACTTTAATGGGCGCCGAAGGAATGCATGGAAAATTAGATTGGAACGGATTTATTGCGGCTGATGATACTGATTTTATTGCAAAAACTGTCGAATTGTATACCAATAAATCACTTTGGGAAACCGCTCAAAAAAAGGGATATGAAATCATTGAAAAGCGATTTAAAACAAATTTATTTGCCGCTGATTTCATAAATAAAGTGGAATATATCCAAGAAAATCTAACAACACACCGCAACCAAAATTTCTTAGGACAAATTGTACAACATCAAAGTCTTCAAAGTACTAAATATATGAGTAAGTGGATTGAAGCGAAGAATAGTTAGGAGTTAGGAGAATTCTTTATTCTTTATTCTTTTCTCTAATTACCCATGAATCGTTTCCGATTTTCCGTAGCTTTCAATAACTTTAGCTTCAAATTCTAGCCATTCTTCCCAACGTTTTTTAACGTCGTAACCTTCTTCGGCTAATTCATGAGCAAATTGTAAAAATGAAGTATAATGATTGGCTTCTGAAATCATTAATTCACGATAAAATACCGCTAATTCTTCGTCTTTTATATTATCTGAAAGTACTTTAAAGCGTTCGCAACTTCTGGCTTCAATCATCGCAGCAAACAACATGCGTTCCACAATTAAATGCTTACGATTTCCAGGTTTCATAAACTTAAATAAATCATTTACATAACTATCTTTTCGTTCACGTCCTAAAACCCATCCACGCGCTTTGATAATTTCATGAACTTGTTCAAAATGATCCATTTCTTCTTTTGCAATTGAGGTTAACTCAGTTGTAATTTCAGTAAATTCAGGCAACATATTAATTAACATAATTGCATTGGATGAAGCTTTCAGTTCACACCAAGCGTGATCGGTAAGAATTTCTTCTAAATTTCCTTCAGCTATGTTAGCCCATCTTGGATCAGTTGGTAATTTTAAACGAAACATTTGATTGTTGAGTAAAGATTAACGATTTATGATTTCAGAAAACAAAATTAAGAAGATTAAAGTTGTAAACCTAAATTAGAAACATCCCAATTTATACTTGGATTATATTGAATATGTCCGTTTTCAATTTCCAATGGGCAATCGAAATTATTCGTATATAAACCGCCCGTTCCTAAACCTTGAGGCATTGGGTTATTCAAAGTATATGTAAATTGTGTAATTGCATTTAATCCGATATTACTTTCTAAAGCCGAAGTAATCCACCAACCGATATTTCGTTTTTCAGCTAATGTTATCCATTCTAATGTTCCTTTAAAACCGCCAATAAAACTGGGTTTCAAAATAATATATTGTGGCTGTATAGCATCTAAAATCTTGGCTTTATCTTCATAAGCGAACACCCCAATTAATTCTTCGTCTAAAGCTATTGGAATAGGTGTTGTTTTACATAACTCTGACATCATGTCAGTATTGTTTTTTTGAATAGGCTGTTCTATGCTATGTAATTCAAATTCAGATATTTGATTTAATTTACTTAAAGCTTCGTTTAAACTGAATGCACCATTAGCATCTACACGAATTTCAATGGTTTTTGAATCAAAATTTTGACGAATAAATCGCAATAATCCGAGTTCTTTTTCAAAATCAATGGCTCCAATTTTCAATTTAATACACGAAAATCCTTGTACTAATTTTTCTTCAATTTGGGTTTTCATGAAAGACTCCTCAGCCATCCAAACCAAACCATTAATCAACATAGTATCTTTTCCTTCTAAAAATGTTGAAGGAAATAATTCGAAAGGAGATTTGGATTGTAAGGATAGAAACGCCATTTCTACTCCAAATTGAATCGATGGAAATTCGATTAATTCGTCCCACAATTTATCTTTTCCTAAATCAATATTTTCACAAACCCATTGTAGTTTTTCTTCATAATCTGATCGGTCATCTATTGACAAACCACGCAATAAACTACACTCACCTATTCCGGTTTTACCGTTTTCTTCCAAAAGTAAAAACCAAGTTTCTTTTTCCGTCATAACACCGCGAGAAGTGCCGCTTGGACGTTTGAAATTAAGGATGTATTTTTTATAGGTTGCTTTCATATTTTTTTGCCACGAAGACGATGAGTAACGAAGATTTTTATTCTAAAATTCTCAAAATTTTCTTAAAATCATCAACATTCAAACCTTTTGATTTGTAAAAAGCTACATCAAATTTAGCTTGTTGAGTCCAAGAAGTTTTTGCATCTATATTATTTGATTTGTATTTTTTATGAATTTCTTTTGCTTCAGAAAGTTCATCATTAAACACCAAGGCATTTGCATACTTTAATTGATACCATAAGTGATTTGAATCTAATTCAGTAGCTTTAAAATAAGATTCTTTTGCCACAATAAACTGTTTGGTTTCAATATAAATATCTCCAAGGGCACTATAATCTTTTGCTTGAGCCCATTTATTTCCTATGATTTCATCTTGAATAAAACTAATTGCTTTTTGATATTCACCTTTCTTATAAAAATCCCAAGCTGTTTTTCTTTTAAATTCTAAAAAATCGTTCATTTGTTTGGTATTATTTAATGATTGTAATGTAATTTCAGAATTAATAGTTGCTTTTTCAGAATCTAACATGTTTTTAAATTCAGCATATTTATAACGTTCAGTAAATAAATTTATAAATTCACCTGTGAAGATTTCTTTTTTTGAAAGTTGATTATAAAAACTAAAGGATGTACACATTTTTTCAATTTCCTTTTTAGTTTGCTTTGTCCAACCCCTACTCACATTATAATCTACCCAAGGCACTACTTCAAGTACTATTTTCTGACTCATAAGCCAGTTTTGACTTTCAAATCCGAACCATAAATTGGGTATATTAGTCAAACAAGTTGAAGACGTTGAAATTAATCTAACCTCTTTATTCACTTTCTCTTTTTGTTCAAAACACGCTTTGTCTGATGATCCATCTTTTAGGAATTGATTCGCATGATTTGACTCGTTAAATATCGCATAAGTGCATTTATCATCGCCTGAAATCGCTGATGTTAAATGTATAGCTCCAGCCGCTCCCTGGCTTATGCCTGTTGGATCTGGAATAGCTTTTAGTACTGAAACCAAACTTGACGTTAGTTTTTGACCTTCATCTAAAAGAGTGATTCTAAACACAAATTCGGTTGTACCTGAAGGTAAATCTTCCGTTTTAATTAGGGCTCTTTTTCCTGCAGTAAGTACAATTTCTTTTGATGTTGCTCTTTCTTTATCCCAAAATCCATCTTTTTGAGCAAAAATTGAGCTAGAAAACAATATGGCGGATACGAAGTAAATTATTTTATTCATTAAAATTTTATTTTTTAAACACAAATTACTCGAATTTTCACTAAACCTATGTGCCTATGTGTTTTATACCTATTCAATTTTTGTACCAAAGTCTATAAATCGATACTTTCTCCAATTTCTAACAACATTAAGTCTTTTCCTTTATCAAAAAATTTGCGCTTAGCCTCTGTATGATTGATTTCGATGTAACCAAACGTATCATAATGATATCCTAATATTTTATCACATTCAACAAAGTCTGAAGCAATAATAGCATCATCCACATCCATTGTAAAATTACTTCCGATAGGTAATATGGCCAAATCTAACTTGGTTCGCATTGGAATCAATTTCATATCCATAGTTAAAGCCGTATCGCCAGCGATGTATATATTTTTATGTTCACCTTCAATTACAAATCCACCAGGTTGACCGCCATAACTTCCATCAGGAAAAGAGGAAGAATGAATGGCGTTTACATATTTTACATTTCCAAACTTGAAATCCCAACTACCACCGTGATTCATTGGATGATAATTAAATCCTTTACTTCCATAATGTGAAGCAATTTCATAATTAGAAACAATTACCGCTTCTGTTCGCTTTGCAATGGGTTCCACATCTAAAATATGGTCTTGATGCGCGTGAGTTAGCAAAATAAAATCTGCTTCCAATGAATTAATATCAATATGTGAAGCCTTTGGATTACCTGAAATAAAGGGATCGACCAAAATATGTACGTCCTTTACTTTGATTCCGATACAAGCGTGTCCGTAAAATGTTATTTTCATAGTTACTATTATTTAATCGTCAAGATTTACGATGTAATTATTTTTAATGATAATAAAATGGCAAACAAAAAAGTAGTCAATGCGACAGTTTTCAAAAGCGGATCAAATTCATTTGGAGAATTTTTTTCAACTATTTTTGTTATAGATTTATTATGTGATATTGCCATGTATAAAAATAAAAATGAAAACCCTAAGGGACCATTTTTAAAATTATTTAAAAAGAGTAAGTAAAGTATAATTGGCATAAAAACCAACACCCTTTGATACCATAAGCCAAATTTCAATCCAAACTTCACCACTAACGTATTTTTATTTGCGATTCGGTCATTCTCAATATCGCGCATATTATTTAAGTTTAATACAGCGGTGCTCAACATTCCTATTGCCGTGGCGGGAAGAAATAATTTAATATCGATACTTTGCGAGTATAAGAAATTACTTCCAATAACGGCTACTATTCCAAAAAAGATAAAAACAAATACATCGCCAAAACCACTATATCCGTAAGCGTTTTTACCAACAGTATATTTTATTGCTGCGGCGATTGAAGCCATTCCTAACACCAAAAAAGTAAACGAATACACAAAATTCTCTTGTCCGAAAGCAAAATAAATTAAAGCTACCGCTAATACAAACGCTATAATCACGTTAATTATAATCGTATTTTTCATTTGATTTGAAGTAATTTCACCCGAAGCTACTAAGCGTTTTTCGCCAATTCTATTGGCATCTGTTCCTTTTATGCCATCGCCATAATCGTTAGCAAAATTGGACAGTATTTGAAAAGACAACGTGGTAAATAATGCCAATACAAAAATAATCCATTCAAATGTATGTTGGTAATACGCATACGCACTTCCTACCAAAATTCCAGAAATAGAAAGTGGCAAAGTGCGAAGTCTAGCGGCTTGAATCCAGGGTTTTATTTTATTTTTCATTGCATTAAGAATACGATCAATATCGTTATTAGATTTAGTGCCAAATTAAAATAATGAATCGAACTATTCTTGTTCTTAAAAATTGCATAGGTGTTTATAATTGGCAAAAGAAACAACAAAGCTAACATTGGAAGCCAAAGAATTTCATAAAGCACACCTAAAATAGTATATTTATAAATATCTATTGTTTTACAAAGTAACCAATATGACAAGATTAAAATACTTAAAGCTATAATAAGTTTTTCATTTGTGATTACTTTTTTCATACAATGTCTATTTAATTTTACAAATCAATCTTAAGGCAAATATTTCTTTTCAAAATTAGGCTTACGCTTTTCTAAAAAAGCATCTCTTCCTTCTTTTGCTTCGTCAGTCATATACGCTAAACGTGTAGCTTCACCTGCAAAAACTTGTTGCCCTACCATGCCATCATCGGTTAAATTCATGGCAAATTTTAGCATTTTAATAGATGTTGGTGATTTTGCTAAAATTTCTTGTGCCCAGTCATAAGCGGTTGATTCTAATTCAGCATGCGGAATAACTGCATTAACCATCCCCATTTCAAACGCCTCTTGTGCCGAGTAGTTTCTTCCTAAAAAGAAAATCTCACGCGCTTTTTTCTGTCCTACCATTTTGGCTAAATATGCCGAACCATAACCGCCATCAAAACTAGTTACATCGGCATCGGTTTGTTTAAAAATGGCGTGTTCTTTACTAGCTAAAGTTAAATCGCAAACCACATGAAGTGAATGTCCGCCACCAACAGCCCAACCAGGGACTACACAAATTACTGCCTTTGGCATAAACCGAATCATTCGTTGAACTTCTAAAATATTTAAACGATGATAACCATCTTCTCCAACATAACCTTGATGTCCACGAGCTTTTTGATCGCCTCCACTGCAAAAACTCCAAATTCCATCTTTTGAACTTGGTCCTTCTGCCGAAAGTAACACCACCCCTATTGACGTATCCTCTTGGGCATCATAAAAAGCTTCAATTAATTCTTTAGTGGTTTTAGGTCGAAAAGCATTTCTAACATCGGGTCTATTAAAAGCAATTCGGGCTACGCCATCACATTTTTTATACGTAATATCTTCAAATTCTCGAACGGTTTTCCAATTGATTCTTGACATTTTTAATAATTTTTATCAAAAATACTTCAAAAATACTTTAATTTGCAAAAGCAGATGACATTTTTATAAATTCGTAATTAATTACTATTTTTAGAATGTAATTTGTCCAAAAAAAACAGTAAAACAATACATGAAATACAAATCGGACTTTAGTAAAATTAATTTTTTTATACCTCTATTTCCTGCAGTTCTCGTATCGCTTATTGCTTTTTTATCAGGAGATTCTATTGAAACGGTTTTGGCACCAATTGGTATTCTAATTTCATTTTTAAGTTTATTAATTACGGTTACCTTTTTTACTACTTATTACGAAATTCAAGAAAACGTATTACTTGTTTCTATGTTTTTTTACAAAACAAAAATTAAAATTTCAGAAATTAGAACCATAAAATATTCAAATTCTATGATGAAAACAAATTTTTACAAACCGGGCTTTCATCACAAAGGCATTGAAATTGTTTATCACAAATACGACGATATATTTATCTCACCTGAAAAAAGAGACCAATTTATTGCCAAATTACTAGAAATCAACCCAAATATTACGATAAAGAACTAAACATATGTTGAAACGAATTTTAATTATAAGCCTTAGTCTATTATTTATCCATTGTGAAAAAAAACCTGACGAAAAGAACGAATCTACTCTAAAAGATAAAGATGGAAACGTTTCTGAATATGCCGTTAATTTTAACCCATTAAGCACCGTTTATAAGAAAAAAATGGCTGATGATATTGAATATTTTTACAATAAAAAATTCAATTCAAAAGATTTTAGTGGCGGGTTTTTAGTAGCCAAAAATGGAGAAATTTTATATGAAAACTATAGTGGTTTTGCTTATAAAGAAAAAAGAGATTCCATAAAAAAGGATACGCCAATTCATCTTGCCTCGGTGAGTAAAGTAATTACTGCCGTTACTGTTTTAAAATTAGTAGATCTAGATAAAATTGAATTAGATGAATTCGTTACTGAATATCTTCCCGAATTTCCGCACAAAGAAACAACGGTAAGAATGTTGCTCAACCATCGAAGTGGACTGCGCAATTATGCTTACTTTACTGATAATAAAAAAGTTTGGAATAAAAATAAAAATCTTACCAATCAGGACGTATTAACACTATTAGCAACAAAGAACATCGGTTTAGAATCATCGCCAGGAACACGATTTGGCTATTGCAATACCAATTATGCTCTTTTAGCTTTAATCATTGAAAAGGTTACTGAAAAATCGTATCCAAAAGTATTGCAAGAAATGATATTTGATCCGCTAGGCATGAAAAATACTTTTGTGTTTGATGATTTAAAAAATAAGGACAATATATGTCAGTCCTATAAAAACAATTATTTGCGATTGGCTTTTGAATTTCTAGATCAAGTGTATGGCGATAAAAATATCTATTCTACACCACGCGATCTATTAAAATTTGACTTAGCCTTATATTCTGAAGATTTTTTAAGCAAGAAAATGAAATCTGAAATGTTTAAAGGGTATAGTTATGAAAGAAAAGGTACCAAAAATTATGGTTTAGGAATACGCATGTTAGAATTTGAAACCGGGCAACATTATTATTTTCATAACGGATGGTGGCATGGCAATACTTCGTCTTATGTTACTTTACAAAAAGACTCGGTAACTATTATTGCTATTTCAAACAAGTTTTCAAAAAAACCATACCAAACGAAGCGGTTAGCGCCTATATTTGGTGATTATCCATTTGAATTTAATGATAGTGAAGGTGAATAATTAAGGAAGTAATTCTAGCTTAAAATATCTAATCATAAATAAAATTGTGATTATATTGATGAGTAAACTTAGCCAATAAAACCCATTTCTTTCTTCTGTATTAACAGTAATTTCATACAAATTTAAAAGCGGTAAAACGACTATCGCAATCCAAATAGGAATCCAAATTATTTTGGTTTCAAAGCCAATAAAATGTATTGTTTCAAACTGTTGAAAAATAGCAACAAACGTTAATATAAAAACGATTATGCTTAGCACAAGATACAATTTATTCTTTTTTGTCATGTTATACCAAATAAATTCCGTCTTCTTTGATTTCGATTAATTGTTGTTTGTATAAACTTCCAACGGCTTTTTTGAAGGTTTTTTTACTCATTTTCAATACCGTTTTAATATCTTCAGGGTGCGAATTATCCGTCAATCGCAAAAAGCCACGATTTGCTTTTAATTCGTCTAGAATAATTTGCGACGATGGTTCAATAGCTTCTACTCCTACTTTGCGCAACAGCACATCAATTTTTCCGTCAGGGCGAATGTTTTTGATGTAACCAATGGTTTTCATTCCGGGTTTTACCTCAGTATACACTTCATTTTTATAAGCTAACCCTTTGAATTTCTGATTAATGATGACATTGATTCCGCCTTCAGTAATATGTGAAATTAAGATTTGCACTTCTTCATTGGGTTCCAAATCTACATTTTCATTCGACAAGTATTTATTCGTTCTGCTCGAAGCTACTAAACGATTGGTTTTTTCATCTAAATGCATGTAAACCAAATATCGCTTTCCAACTTCCATTGGGCGTGCTTGTTCTTTAAACGGTACAAATAAATCTTTCTCTAATCCCCAATCAAGGAAAGCACCAAACTGATTCATGTAATTTACCTTCAAATGGGCAAATTCGTTCAGTTTGATATATGGTTTCAGTGTGGTAGCAACTGGGCGTTCTTCATGATCTAAATAAATAAATACCGTTAAATCATCGCCAATAGAAAATTCTTTTGGAACATATTTATTAGGCAACAAAACATCATCTTCTTGTGTTTCTTCACTTCCTAAAAATAAACCAACTTTTGTATCTCTTAATATTCGTAAGGTATTGTAATCTCCAATATGTATCATGTAATATAAAAATAGTACACAAAGGTAATCATTTTTAGATTTAGAAATATCTTTATCTAGTTACTATATATAACACTTTGAATTTATTCATAAAACTAAAAGAATGATAAAAACATATTTTTTACGACAAAATAGTACCTTTGCAAAAAAGTTAATGTTATGTCAAACATCTATATTGGATATCATTTCCAAATTAGCCCTTTAGAATTAGGTAGTGAAATTTTAATCGCCGAATTAGGTGAAAAAGCGTTTGAAAGTTTTATTGAAACCGAAACCGGAATTTCGGCCTATGTCCAAAAAGATTTATGGAATGAAAACATATTAGAAGATATTCAAATTTTATCGAATCCTGAATTTACTATTTCATTTTCGTTTGAAGAAATTGAACAGGTAAATTGGAACGAAGAATGGGAAAAAAACTTTGAAGCTATTGAAGTAGACGGAAAATGTCATGTGAGAGCGCCATTTCACAAAAAGACAACTGCTGAATATGATATTATAATCGAGCCTAAAATGAGTTTTGGAACGGGTCATCACGAAACGACACACATGATGATTCAACACATTCTTGAAACGGAATGTACCAATAAAAAAACCCTAGATATGGGTTGCGGAACGGCCATTTTAGCCATTTTAGCCGAAATGAAAGGTGCTCAACCAATTGATGCTATTGATATTGACAATTGGTGTTACTTAAATTCTATCGAAAATGCTGAACGCAATAACTGCAAGCATATTTCAGTGTATGAAGGTGATGCGGATTTGTTAGTTGGAAAAAGATATGACATCATTATTGCCAACATTAATCGCAACATTTTATTGAACGATATGCAAACCTATTTTGATTGTTTAAACGAAAACGGTTTATTATTTTTGAGTGGTTTTTATACTGAGGATATTCCTGTAATTTCAGAAAGTTGTGTATCAAAAGGATTGACATATGTTAAACAATTTGAACGAAATAATTGGGTTGCTTTAAAATTTACAAAATAGAATTTTGAGGTTTCCTTATTAAATTTTATTTTTGTTTGATCAATTTTATTCTAAAAATGAGCACAAT
This sequence comes from Flavobacterium psychrophilum, assembly GCA_945905915.1. Lineage (GTDB taxonomy): Bacteria > Bacteroidota > Bacteroidia > Flavobacteriales > Flavobacteriaceae > Flavobacterium > Flavobacterium psychrophilum_S. The sequence continues at coordinate 4,763 of CAMDQL010000020.1, read as the reverse complement.
AGAAAAAGTACAAGAAGACGTTTTAGTAGAAGAAGCAGTTGGTATGAATAACGAAATTGTATTGCACAATGACGATGTAAATACCTTTGATCATGTTATAGAAACCTTAATACGTGTTTGTAAGCACGATGCACTTCAAGCAGAACAATGTGCCTTACTAGTTCATTATAAAGGAAAATGCACTGTAAAAACCGGAACCATTGAAGAATTAAAGCCGCAATGTTTAGCACTACTAGATGCCGGATTGAGTGCAGAAATTATATAAAAAAGTCCCGATAAATCGGGACTTTTTTATTAACTCATTTTACCAATAGCACAGCTAACGTAAGATTTAGCTTTAGAACCAAGGCTATTGGTTTCACCATCTTCAGGATAACCTAAGGATTGTAATTTATTTTTTACATCCACTAAATTAGTTTCAGTTTCGTAATGAAAAGTAACTGAACTTTCTTCGACATTTACTGTTACATTACTAATATTTTGAATTGCACTAACATTTTTAGTGATGGTATTAGAACAACCCCCACATTTTAAATTTTGGATATATATTGTAGTTTCCATAGTAATTGATTTAAATTCTACTCAAAGTTACAAAAACTAAAACCATTAAAAGGATAACCATAATTACTTTAACGAAACTTTAATGTGGCAGATAATCTAGTAACAAACCGTAAATATAAGTGCCGAGTAAAGCCCCAATAAACATTACCGCAACTGCATACGTTCCTGTGCCTAATAATATAAAAATGGGACCAGGACAACTTCCTACAAGTGCCCAACCTAAGCCAAATAATGATCCTCCAATGATATACCGCCAAAAACCTCGTTCTTTATCAATAATTGTAATGGGAAATCCATTAAAATCCTTTAGTTTTTTCTTTTTAATAAGTTGGATTCCAATTATTCCGGTAAACAGGGCTGTTCCAATGATTCCAAACATATGAAAGGATTGAAAATGAAACATCTCATAAATTCGATACCAAGAAACGGCTTCGGCTTTGGTTAAAACAATTCCGAAAAAAACGCCGGTCAAAAAAAATCTAGCTAACTTCATGCTTATGCTGTTTTTAAAATTATTGGTAATAAAAAATGCGCCATAAGTATTCCTCCAATGAAAAACCCAATTACAGCAACTAATGAAGGTAATTGTAAATTACTCAATCCTGAAATAGCATGTCCAGAGGTACAACCACCAGCATAGCGTGTTCCAAAACCAATTAATAAACCACCAATCAGTAATATTGCAAAGCCTTTAGGTGATTGTAATGTTTCAATACTGAATAGCGCATCAGGAAGTAATTTACCGTTTGGTGCATCAATACCTAGCGATTGTAATTGAGTGATTGTATCTGGATTTAAATTAACACCACTTCCATTTGACAAAAAATGAAAGGCAATAAATCCTCCAACAATTGCACCAAGAACAATAGCCAAACTCCATTTTTGTTCTCTCCAATCCATTTTAAAAAAATCACTAAACTTTCCGGCTCCTGCCATTGAACAAAGGGTTCGTAAATTAGATGACATTCCAAACGATTTCCCAAAATAAATTAAAATAAGCATAGTCACCCCGATTAAAAAACCAGAAACAGACCAATGCCAAGTTCCATAAATAATTTCCATATTTTTTTTGCAAATTTGTACAAAAATAGAAATTAAGATTGGTATTTATGTAACTAATGTTACAAAATAGGCTAATTTTGAACTATTAAAATAAACTAAGCATGAAAAAGTTTTCGATCGAAATTAAATGGGGCATCATTGCTATTATTATTTTTTTAGCCTGGATGACTTTAGAAAAAGAATTAGGTTTTCACGATGAGAAAATAAAATGGCAGCCATTATTTAACTTGTTATATATTTTTCCAACGTTTTTAGTTTATTATCTGGCAGTTCGAGAGAAAAAAATAAAATATTATCAGCAAAATATGAATTGGAAACAAGGATTAATTTCTGCTATTATTATATCTTTCATTATTGTGCTTTTTAGTCCGATTACCCAATTTATCACCCACGAATTTATAAGTCCAGACTTTCTTGACAATACAATAAACTACACCGTAAGCAGAAAAAAAATAACATTATCCGCAGCAAAAGAATATACTACCTTAACCAGTTCAATTTGGAAAAATATTTCGGATGGATTATCATTTGGAGTAGTAATTGGCGCGATTGTTGCTTATCTTTTAAAAACAAATACAGCATCAACTTCAAAAACAATCTAAGATGAAATATTTAGCATTTATAGGTTCTGCCCTATTATTCACCAGTTGTATAAGTACAAAATCTACAATAAAAAACATAGACAACACCGCCATGCGTCCGTCTTATGCAAATGAAATGTATCTCATTACCGAATATGCAGAAGATTCAAACTATGCATTTGATGCCGATTATCCTATTAATATTGGTTTTATTCACGATAAACAAGAAGAAATAAACGTCTATTACTTTTTTAATGGTCTAGAAGGCCCAAATGGGGAGAAAATCAATTTCAAGAAAATAGACACATGCTGCCCTTTTCCTACAAAAAACACCACTATGGGAGCTGGTACATTAAGCATTTATGAAGTTTCATTAGAAGGAACTACTAAAAAATTTACAATCTATATCAACACCTTTGAGAAAGGAAAATTGATTTGTCCAAAAGGATTGAAAATCAAAAAAAAATCAACGATAGAATAAGACATTCTTTTTTATAGCCCTTAACATAAGTAACCTTTTAATGACTATTTAGAAGGTTTTTCTTTTTATATTTGCAACTTCAAAATCTACACAAATGAATTTACAAAACATACCGCAAATTAAACATACTGAAAGTGGTAACTTTTTTTTACTGGCTGGCCCTTGTGCTATTGAAGGTGAAGAAATGGCTTTACGAATTGCTGAAAAGCTCGTTTCGGTAACTGATAAACTACAAATTCCTTTCGTTTTTAAAGGTTCATTCAAAAAAGCAAATCGTTCAAGAATTGATAGTTTTTCAGGGATTGGAGATGAAAAAGCGTTGAAAATATTACAAAAAGTATCTAAAGAATTTGGAGTTCCTACCGTAACCGATATTCACACAAATGAAGATGCTGCAATGGCTGCTGAATATGTTGATGTTTTACAAATTCCAGCATTTCTAGTACGCCAAACCGATTTAGTTGTCGCTGCTGCAAAAACAGGAAAAACGGTTAACTTGAAGAAAGGACAATTTATGAGTCCCGAAAGTATGAAGCACGCAGTTCAAAAAGTATTAGATTGTAATAATGAAAACATCATGGTTACTGATAGAGGAACTATGTTTGGATATCAAGATATGATTGTTGATTTTAGGGGTATTCCTACCATGCAACAATTTGCTTCAACAGTTTTAGATGTAACTCACTCCTTACAACAACCTAATCAAATGACTGGTGTAACAGGTGGTCGTCCAGATATGATTGAAACCATTGCAAAAGCAGGAATAGCTGTTGGTGTTGATGGTATTTTCATAGAAACACACTTTGACCCAGCAAATGCAAAAAGTGATGGCGCCAATATGTTACACTTAGATTATTTCGAAGGACTAATGACTAAATTAGTAGCTATTCGCAAAACTATAAATCAATTTTAATTTTTTATAACTTTAAATGAAACAGCCATTTTTAATAGCTTTACTAACAATTTGTGTGTTTTCACAGTTCACTTTTTCGCAAGAAATAGTTGAAAATCCTGAAAAATACACAAGTAAAAACAAAGGTAAATTTTATATTTTTTGGGGTGGAAATCGTGAATCGTATTCTAAATCAGATATTCGATTTAAAGGAGCTGATTATGATTTTACAATTTATGACGTAGGGGCTCATGATGTTCCAAAAGGATATCATGTTGATTATTTAAATCCGGCAAGAATGACCATTCCTCAAACCAATTTAAGAATTGGATATTTTATCAATGATCATTACAACATATCTATCGGTTTTGACCACATGAAATATGTAATGTATAATGATAGAACCGTAAATTATTCGGGTTATTATCCAAACGCAGGAACTTACAATGAAAATCCTACAGCTAATGAATTGACACTAGCCGAAGATTTTTTAACCTTTGAACACACCGATGGTTTAAATTATGTAAATACCGAATTTTCTAGAGTTGACGATATTTCTAGTGTTTTTCAGTTACCAAATACTGATAAATTTCAAATAAATATTACAGAAGGAATTGGCGCTGGTTTATTATATCCAAAAACCAATACACAACTTTTAGGAAAAGATCGATACGATCAATTTCATATTGCTGGTTATGGTGTTTCGGCAAAAGCAGGGTTGAATTTTACCTTTTTCAAACATTTCTTCATTCAAACCGAAATTAAAGGCGGATATATCGAAATGAATAATATTAGAACTACCAGTAATACTTCAGATAAAGCAGAACAACATTTTTGGTTTTTACAACGAATTATCAGTGTGGGTGGAATTTTTCGAATCTAAATTATTTTAAAAAAGTTTAAACTTTACTATAAAAAAAAACGTCTCAATATTTTGAGACGTTTTTTTTATTTACTGTATAATCTTATTAATGACCTCCGCTAACTTTTTTATCAAAAGTAATACCTTGATTTTTCAATATTCCAGAAACTTTCCATGCGTAGAAAGCTAAATATGCAAAACATAAAACCCCAACAATGTAACTAGTTTGAATAGTAGAAATATCCGCAATGTAACCTTGTAATAAACTTACAAAACCACCACCCATAATCATCATGATTAAAAAACTACTTCCTTGACTAGTAT
>CAMDQL010000019.1 GCA_945905915.1 Flavobacterium psychrophilum | reverse complement strand
CGTTTTACCCGATTATTTCAAAATCAAATGGCAATTTGATGTAGCGCTTTGGAAAAAAATGATGCACTATGGTTTGCCGATATTAATTGCCGGAATTGCCTTTGCCATCAACGAACATTTCGACAAAATTCTTTTGGATTGGATGCATGTAGATATGGCCGATATTGGAGCCTATTCTGCATGTTATAAAATTGGGATGTTTATGGTGTTGTTCAGAACGGCCTATACCTTAGGAATCGAACCCTTTTTCTTTAGTCATGCCAGTAATGAAAACGCGCCACAAACGTATGCTACCATTACGAAATATTTTGTCATTTTTGGATCCTTCATTTGCTTAGGTGTCATCGTTTTTGCCGATGTATTAAAATTATTTTTAGTGCCCAAAGAAAGCTATTGGACTGCAATGGAAATCGTGCCTTTAATTGTATTGGCTAATTTCTTTTTAGGCATTTACACCAATTTATCCGTATGGTACAAACTAATCGATAAAACGAAGATTGGAGCTTATATTTCAATCGTAGGCGCAATAGTAACCTTAGCGTTAAACGTACTTTTAATTCCAATAATTAGTTACATGGGATCGGCAATTGCCACTATTTTCGCTTATGGAACCATGATGTTTATTTCCTATTATATGGGACAAAAGAAATATCCTATTCCCTATGATAAAAAATCGATTTTCACCTATTTAGGACTAGCCATTGTGCTTTCTGGAATTTCATTTTATGTGCCTATTTTACGCGAAACGTATCTATTCGGTATTGCCTCAATATTCTTTTTTGCGTACTTTGTCTACCGAAACGAAAAAGAAACTATTTTAAAGATCATCAGAAGAAAATAATATGCAAATTAAAATCATCAACAAATCAAGTCACGAGTTGCCCAATTATGAAACCATTGCTTCGGCAGGAATGGATTTACGTGCGAATATTTCAGAACCCATCACTTTAAAATCATTAGAAAGAACCATAGTAAAAACCGGACTTTTTATTGAATTACCGATTGGTTTTGAAGCGCAAGTGCGACCAAGAAGTGGTTTAGCGGCTAAAAAAGGAATCACCGTTTTAAATTCGCCAGGAACAGTTGATGCTGATTATCGTGGAGAAATTGGTGTGATTTTAGTAAATTTATCCCATGAAGATTTTGTAATTGAAAACGGAGAACGCATCGCTCAATTAATCATCGCCAAACACGAACGCGCCGAATGGCTTGAAGTAACCGAATTATCTGAAACCTCAAGAGGCGAAGGCGGTTTTGGTAGTACAGGGGTAAAATAAGTGTTCAGTGTTCAGCATAAAGTGTTCAGAAAAACATCAAAAATATAATCTTAGCGAACTTTGCGAAAAACCTTCGCGTCTTTGCGGTAAAAAAATAAAATATGAAAATAATAGTACCAATGGCAGGACGTGGTTCTCGTCTTCGCCCACACACGTTAACCATTCCAAAACCATTAATTCCAGTGGCAGGAAAACCAATCGTGCACCGATTAGTGGAAGATATTGCTGGCGTTTTAAATCAGAAAATTGATGAAGTAGCCTTTATTATTCACGAAAGTTTTGGTGCAAAAGTCGAAGCCGATTTAATTGCAATTGCTCAAAAATTAGGCGCAAAAGGGACTATCTATTATCAAAATGAAGCCTTAGGTACAGGTCATGCCATTATGTGTGCTAAAGATTCTTTAGACGGTCCAGCGGTTATTGCCTATGCTGATACGTTAATCCGTGCCGATTTTGACTTAGATACTTCGGCCGATAGTGTAATTTGGGTAAAACAAGTAGATCAACCCGAAGCTTTTGGCGTGGTAAACTTAAACACTAATGGTGAAATTATCGAATTAGTAGAAAAACCAAAAGAATTTGTGTCGGATTTGGCTGTTATTGGAATTTACTATTTCAAAGATGTTGCCGTGTTGAAAAACGAATTACAATCGGTGTTAGACAACAACATTATTCACGGTGGCGAATACCAAATTAACGATGGTATTAAACAAATGATGGCAAAAGGCATGAAATTTGTTCCCGGAAAAGTAGATGAATGGATGGATTGCGGGAATAAAGATGTTACGGTGGAAACCAATACAAGAATGCTCGGATTTTTACATAACGATGGCGAACATTTGATTGATTATGGTGTAAAACAAGAAAATTCGACTATTATTCCGCCTTGTTACATTGGAGAAGATGTGGTCTTAATTAACGCTACGGTGGGCCCAAATGTTTCGTTGGGCAAAGGCTGTCATGTTATTGATTCTACTATAAAAAATAGTTTGGTACAAACACATTCACATATTAAAAATGCCAAATTAGACAACGCTATGATTGGAAATCACGCGAGTTTTGATGGTAATTTTACGAGTATTAGTATCGGAGATTATTCGGTGTTAGAATAGATGCTAAATAAAAAACACATAGCTTTTATTGTTTTCCTACTTTTTAGTTTTGGGAATCAGTTGTTTGCACAACAAAATCCAGAAGACATTGCGTTAGAAGAAAATAAAACAGAAGATTATTTTTTTGAAGCGCTCGCACAACGGGGTATTGAAAATTATGATAAAGCTATTGTGGCTATTCAAAAATGTTTAGAAAAAGAACCTAAAAACCCTGCTTTTTTGTATGAGTTAGGTAAAAATCAATTGGATGCAAAAGATTATGTCGCTGCCGAAATAACTTTTAAAAGCGCCGTTGAAATCGACAACAAACAGCGCTGGTATTGGAACGGTTTGTATGATGTTTATTATGAAACTAAAAATTTTGATAAAGCAATTGGAGTGGTGCAAAAACTAATTGAATTTGACCCAAACATGCGCGAAGATTTGGTGTCTTTATACATGAATACCGATCAAAAAGAAAAAGCACTCTATTTATTAAAAGAAATGGAAGCAAGTTCTCATTTGACGAAGACCATGGAATTTTATAAATTAAAATTGGAAAGCTCAAAAGAATTTGCCTCACCCAAAAAGGAAACATTAGAAAAAGGCATTAAAGAACATCCAAAATACGAACAAAATTATATCGATTTAATTTCGCTCTATTTAAGTTTTAACCAAGAAGAAAAAGCATTTGAAGTTGCTAAAGTATTGGAAAAAGAAATTCCTAATTCAGATTGGGCACACGTTAGTTTAGTTAAGTTTTACTTGGCTAGTAATGACGGAATCAACGCTTCAAAATCGATGTTTAAGGTATTGATGAATAGTAAAATCGATTTAAAAATAAAACATCGCGTATTTAATGAATTCTTGATTTTTGCTGTTAAAAACCCCATTTTTTTTACCGATGTAGATGCTGCAATTCCTTATTTTGATAATGATTCTGAAATTGCAGTTGCTAAAGAAGTTGCTAAATTCTTTTGGAAAAAAAGCGATTTAGATAAGGCAATTTATTATTTTGAAATAGCCATCAAGAAAAGTCCAGATGATATTGAAAGTCTCAATTATTTTTTAGAAGTGCTGCAACAAAAACAAGATTATCAGCGTTTAGTTGTTAAAGCAACAGAATGCATGGAATTATTTCCTACTCAACCTAATTATTACTTTTATGCAGGATTGGGATATAATCAATTGAAAAATTATAAAAAAGCTAAAGAGAATTTAGAAAACGGCCTAGATTTTGTAATAGAAGATCTAAAGCTCGAAGCTGATTTTTATGAACAGTTAGTAATTAGTTGCGAATTTTTAAATGATCTCAAAGCTAAGCAATTGTATGCTTCTAAATTAAAACAAATCAAGTAATGAAATATATTGTATCTGCCTTTTTTGTATTATTATTTGTAGGATGTAAATCAAAACAAATGGTTGCCACAGCTGCAGCAAGTGATGCCACAGAAGTATCCAAAATAATCAACGGCCATTATGCAAATAATACTGATTTTAAAACGTTAAACATAAAAGCAAACGCTAGATATGAAGACGAAAAGCAAGCCCATTCCATGAATGCAGATATCCGAATTAAAAAAGATGAAATCATTTGGATTAACATCAAAATACTCGGATTTCCAATGGCAAAAGCTTTAATTACGCCTACTAAAGTGAGCTATTATGAAAAATTAAATAACACTTATTTTGAAGGCGATTTTACCATGCTAAGTAACTGGCTTGGCACCGATTTGGATTTTACAAAAGTGCAAAATTTGTTTTTGGGAAAAGCTATAGACGACTTGTCAAAGGAAAAATGGATTTCAGAAATTAACGAAAAACTATTCAAATTATCTAAAGCCTCAACGGCAGATTTATCAAAAGATTTTTATTTTGAAGCTGCAAATTTTTTACTAAAAAAAGAAACCATAACACAAGCGAGTCAAAATAGAGTTTTAGAAATTCAATACCCTTCCTATAAAGAAGTTGAACGTATGTTTTTGCCCAATGAAATTAACATCAAGGCTGCTCAAAAAGATAAAATTGCAATTGATATAGCCTATAAAAACACCACTTTTAATGAAAATTTAAGTTATTCATTTTCAATTCCTAGTGATTACCGAGCAATTCAAATCGATTAATTTTTTATTTTCCAAAAAACAAAACTACCTTTGTTAAAAACCAATGCGCATGAACCAATTTTTAAAAATACTTTTTTTCTTTTTTATTGCCTCAATGGCTTTTGCTCAACCTTCAGAGCAACAAAAATTAGAGCAAAGAAAAGAGCAAATTCTGAATGAAATTGCAGAAAAAAAAGCGCGATTAGAGTCGGAAAAGAAAAAAGAAAAATCGGTTTTAAAGCAAATTGATCAACAAAAAGGACTTATTGCACTGCGCCAAAAATTATTAAATACGACCGCAAAACAAACCCGTTTGTTAACTGACAATATCTATTTGACCCAACTCGAAATGAATAAATTAAATAGAGAGTTAACGGTGTTGAAAGAAGATTATGAAAAAATGATTGTGAAATCCTATAAAAGTAGAAACGATCAAAGTAGGGTCATGTTTGTGCTTTCATCCCAAGATTTTTTACAAGCCTATAAACGCATTCAGTACATGAAGCAATATGCCGATTTTAGAAAAATGCAAGGTGATGAAATTAGAACCAAGCAACAAAAACTAGAATCTGCGGAACAAAAACTGCAAACCAATAAAAAAGAAAAAGAAAAGGTTTTAGTTGAAACAGAACAAGAGAAAAAAGAATTGGAAAAAGAAAAGCAAGAGCAAGAACGCCTTGTAAAATCGATCCAAAAAGATAAAAAACAAATTGCGGCAGAAATTGACAAAAAACAAAAAGAAGCCAAGCAAATAGACCGTCAAATTAAGAAAATTATTGCTGACGAAATTGCGGCAGCAAATAAAAGAAATGCTGCAAAAACCGGAACTACAGCACCAAAAGCAGGGACTAAAGAAGCTACGAAATTTGTACTTTCTGCCGAAGGGAAAGTATCATCCGATAATTTTAAAGCTAATAAAGGTAATTTACCTTGGCCTGTTGTTAATGGAAGTATTTCGCAACGTTATGGCGACCAACCACATCCAGTCCATAAAAATTTAACCGTTCATAATAGTGGCATTGAAATTACTACGGAAGCAGGAGCTTCGGCTCGAGCTGTTTTTGCTGGAGAAGTATTACAAGTTCAAGTAATTTCTGCAAATAACAAAGCGGTTTATATTCAGCATGGAGATTTTATTACGGTTTATCTAAATTTATCTTCGGTAAGCGTGAGTAAAGGTCAAAAAGTGAGTATTAAACAGAATATTGGAAGAATTCATACCGATGCATCAGGTAAAGCAGTAATTAAGTTTTTAGTATTACAAAACACCACTACGCTAAACCCGACATCTTGGTTAAATATGTAACAATGAGTGAGGTCTTTTGACCTCATTTTTTTTGAATCATAATTTCTTGTACTTTTATACTTCAATTGTATATCATGAATGTAGCTCAAATTAAAATTCTTCACATCGATAGTAATCATCCGTTACTTTGGGAACAACTTGAACAAGCGGGTTTTCAAAACGATGCCGATTTCACTTCGTCTAAAGAAGAAATTGAAGCTAAAATTGGAAACTATCAGGGTATTGTTATAAGAAGTCGTTTTAAAATTGACCAATCATTTTTAGACAAAGCCACAAATTTGCAATTTATTGCTCGAGTGGGTGCAGGATTAGAAAGTATTGATTGTGAGTATGCAATGCAAAGAGGAATCCACTTAATTGCGGCTCCAGAAGGCAATGCTAATGCAGTTGGCGAACAAGCCATGGGAATGTTGTTATCGCTTTTTAATCATCTGAAAAAAGCTAATAATGAAGTGAAATCAGGGCAATGGATTCGTGAAGGCAATCGCGGACATGAGTTGGAAGGAAAAACCATTGGAATTATAGGTTATGGAAATATGGGAAAATCGTTTGCCAAAAAATTGCGCGGTTTTGATGTTACGGTTATTTGTTATGATATTTTACCCAATGTAGGCGATGAAAATGCTACACAAGTTTCATTAGCTGAACTTAAAGAAAAATCAGATGTGGTAAGTTTGCACACGCCTTGGACAACGGAGACTGATAAAATGATAAATTCAGATTTTATTAATCAATTTAAAAAATCATTTTGGTTTATTAATACGGCTCGAGGGAACTCGGTAGTAACCGAAGATTTAGTCGAAGCGTTGAAAGCTGGAAAAATTTTAGGCGCAGGTTTAGACGTTTTAGAATATGAAAAAGGATCATTTGAAACCTTGTTTGAAGGGGAAAAACCAGCAGCTTTTGCTTATTTACTTCAAGCCGATAATGTACTTTTAACACCTCATATTGCAGGCTGGACAGTAGAAAGTCATCAAAAATTAGCTCAAACAATAGTAGATAAAATCATTGCTTTGTATTAAAAGTAATATGCTCATAATTTTCTACTGATTAGTAAAATTATTTATTATATTCGTATTCTAAATTAAAAAATAAAAATTATGGAAGTAACTAACCCAAACGAAAATTGGAATCAACCAAATAATAATATTCCAGTATTTAAAGTAGATCCAATAGTGGTATTGTTATTGAGTTTTATTACTTGTGGATTGTATCTAATTTATTGGAATATTAAAATTGCTGAAGTGGTAAATGCCGTTTCCAATAAAGAAATAATTTCAACACCTATAGCCGTCTTTTCTGGTTGTTGTCTTCCGGTTAATTTATATTTTTATTATGTATTAGGTAAAGAAGGTTTACCTAATGTTTATAAAATGACGGGTGAATTAACTAAAGATCAATCTACATTGTTGATTATTTTAGGTTTGTTTTTCCCATTTGCCGCAGCAATGATTGTTCAGGGCGATATTAATAGATTGTACAAATAAAAAATTTTAAACAAAATAGAATTTTAGGTATTACAGGTGCATTGATAACACTTGTAATACCTTTTATTTTAGGGTTAAACAATACGGGTAATAAACTAGAACACGAACAATCATTTTGTCCATTAAAAGCAACTACAGGTTTTCCATGCCCGTCTTGTGGAATTACAAAATCAATGGTTTATTTTTATGACGGTAATTTAGTGAAGAGTTTGGGTTACCATCTTTTCGGACCTTTAGTAGTTGGTTTTTGCTTATTTATAATTATTCTTTTTGCTATCGAATTAAAAACCAAGAAAGTATATTTTAGAAAATGGTTTTTTAATAGAAAACTAGCTTACTATTTAGCCTTTTTTTTAATAGGCTATCATATCATTAGATTGTTCTTTTTTGTTCAAGAACATTCATGGAATGAAATAGTAAAACAAAGTATTTGGAGATAAAAAAGGCTAATCAAATTGATTAGCCTTTTTCTTTACGTTCTAGTTCTGCTTGAAATTCTTCCATAACTGGTTTCACCGTACTTTCGGGTAAATCGGCAATTTTGATATACATTAAGCCGTCGACTGAATTATTAAACAAAGGATCTACGTTAAAAGCCACAACTCTTGCATTTTGCTTAATGTACTTTTTAATTAACACCGGCAAACGAAGACTTCCTGGTTCAACTTCATCAATAATTTTATCAAACTTATTCAAATCGGCTTCGGTTTCATTGAAGACAAAATCTTTATCGGCATCTTTAAGTTTTACCTTATATTCTTTTTTTGGATGCACATATTGCGCAATATAAGGGTCGTAATAGTGCGATTTCATAAATTCAATCATCAGTGATTTTGAAAAATCAGAAAATTGGTTACTAATACTTACGCCTCCCATTAAATATTTATGTTCTGGATAACGTAAAGTAGTATGCACAATACCTTTCCACAATAGAAAAAGTGGCATTGGTTTTTGCTGGTATTCCGAAATTATGAAAGCCCTGCCCATTTCAATGGATTGACTCATCATGCTGTGCAATTCTGATTCAAATCGGAATAATTCATGCAAATAAAAACCTTCAATACCATGTTTTTTATAAATTACATCACCAAGTCCCATTCGGTAGGCTCCAGCAATCATTTGGGCATCGTCGTCCCACAAAAACATGTGGTGGTAGTATTGGTCATATTTATCTAAGTCAATTGCTTCATTTGTTCCTTCGCCCACTTCTCTAAACGTAATTTCGCGAAGACGTCCAATTTCGTGTAATATGTTCGGAATTTTTTCGGCAGTTGTTAAAAAAACTTGATAATTTTTACTTTGTAACAATCTAAAATCTCCTTCTTTTAACGCATTTATTTCCTCAATTATTTCGCCGTGATTTGCTGGTTTAACAATTTGTTTGGGAGGTTTAGTAGAAGATAATTTAGGCAATTGTAATTTAGAATCATCGTTTTCAAAAGCATTAGAAAGCATGTAGGTTTTTTTTCTTAAAAACTCGCCATATGCTTCAATATCTTGGTATTCATTTTGTTCTGCCACCGAAATCGGCTTTCCAATTCTAACCTTAATTACGCGGTCTTTTTGGGTGTGCAATTCACTTGGTAATTTGGCCGTTCTAAATGTGTCATTAATTTTTGACAAGAAATAAAACAAACGACTATTTTTAGCATGAAAATAAATTGGTACCACAGGAACTTGTGCTTTTCTAATTACTTTTATTGCCCCTTCTTCCCAAGGTTTATCGACTACTAATTTGCCGTCTTTGTAAGTAGAAACTTCTCCCGCAGGAAACATACCTAATGGTTTCCCATCGCTTAAATGACGCAACGTTTCTTTAATGCCCACCACGCTCGATTTAACATCTTTGTGGTTTTCAAACGGATTTACCGGCATAATAAACGGTTTCAAAGGTGCAATGCGGTGCAATAGAAAATTAGCAATTATTTTAAAATTGGGTACTCGCTCAAGCATTAACTTTAATAGTAGTATACCGTCTACACCTCCAAGCGGATGGTTAGATATGGTTATATAAGCTCCGTCTTTTGGTAAACGTTTTAGATCTTCTTCCGGAATTTCAAATTTTATTTGTAAATCGTCTAAAATTGCATTTAAAAAAGCAACATCTTTTAAGTGTTTGTTTCGGTCATATAGTTTATTAAGTGCAGAAATTTTAAGCACTTTCATTAAGACCCAGCCCGTTAAGGTACCGAAAACTCCATATTTATCGGCGTTAATAGCCTTTGCAACTTCTTTAGCAGTAACTAACCCCATTTATTTTTGTTTATTGAGCAAGAAACAAAGATAACAATTCTATTGAATTGATGGCTCAAAGAATTTATAATTAAAACAAGAAATTTGTGATATTTTTGAATACTACTTTTTTAAAAAACGTTCACCTGAATCTTTAATATTAGAATCCTTTTTACTACTTTTGGTCAAAAGCTAAGACAAGATATGAAAATCATCTCTTACAATGTAAATGGAATTCGTGCAGCCATCACAAAAGGATTTTTAGAATGGTTACAACAAGCTAATCCAGATGTAATTTGTTTGCAAGAAATAAAGGCTACAGAAGATCAAATCCCTAAAATTGAAATTGAAGCCGCCGGATATCCCTACCAATATTATTTTCCAGCAGAAAAAAAAGGCTATAGTGGCGTAGCGATATTGTCAAAAATTGCGCCTAATAATGTAGTTTTTGGAACAGGAATTCCGCATATGGATTTTGAAGGCCGAAATTTACGATTAGATTTTGATTCGCTATCGGTAATGAGTTTGTATTTGCCTTCTGGTACGAATATTGATAGATTAGACCATAAGTTTATGTATATGGATGATTTTCAAAATTATGTTAATCAATTGAAGAAGGAAATTTCTAATTTGGTGATTTGCGGCGATTATAATATTTGTCATGAAGCTATTGATATTCATGATCCAATTAGAAATGCAAGAATTTCTGGGTTTTTACCTGAAGAACGTGCTTGGTTAGATGGGTTTATGAAAAGTGGTTTTGTAGATACCTTTCGGCATTTGAACAAAGAACCACACAATTATAGTTGGTGGAGTTACAGAGCAAATGCTCGAAATAATAATAAAGGATGGAGAATCGATTATTGCTTGGCGGCCGAATCTTTGAAAGAAAAAATTCAAAGAGCTTTAATTTTACCCGAAGCTAAACATTCAGATCATTGCCCTGTTTTAGTAGAAATAAAATAAATCAATTAATCAAAAATGAAAATACAAATGATTAGAAAAATTACCTTAGCCATTGTAGTACTTAGTTTAACTACTTCGTGTGTTTCAAAAAAAATCTATCAAGATTTAGAAAACAAATATGCCGATTTGAAGAAAGAGCATAACGCACTTTCAGATGAAAATGGCGTTTTGAAAGCCAGTAAGAACCAATTGGAAATAGACAAAACCAATTTACAAACCGAATTGGATAAAACAAAAGCAGAACGCGATAAACTTGCTTCAGATTATGCTGCTACTAAGAAAAGTTTAGACAATTTAAAGGATTCTTACGCTGCTTTAGAAAAAGACAGCAATGAAGCATTAGAAACAAATATCAATAAAAACCGTCAATTGCTAGCCGAATTAGAAGCAAAACAAAAAGCATTAACGGCAGAACAAGATCGATTGAATAAATTGAAAAAAGACTTAGAAACATCGTCTAAGCGATTGGCCGAATTGGAAAAAATGATGGCCGATAAAGATGCTGCGATGAAAAAATTAAAAGAAACACTAACAAAATCATTGAAAGCTTTTGAAGGGAAAGGATTAACCGTAACAGAAAAAGATGGGAAAGTATATGTTTCTATGGAAAACAAATTATTGTTTGAATCAGGAAGCTGGACCGTTGGTGCCGAAGGAAAAAAAGCAGTAGATTTAGTAGGAAAGGTATTAGGAGATAATCCTGAAATTTCTGTATTAATTGAAGGACATACTGATAATGATAAAATTACCGGAACTATTGGCGGTGGCGTAGAGAACAACTGGGATTTATCTACCAAGCGTGCTACTGCAATTGTGAATATTTTATCGGCTAATGCCAAAGTTAAAAAAGAAAATTTAACAGCTGCTGGTCGCGGTGAATATGCTCCATTGTTATCTAATGAAACTGCAGAAGGGAAAGCTAAAAACAGAAGAATTGAAATTATTTTAACGCCTAAGTTAGATGAAATTTCAAAAATGTTGAATGAGTTGTAATCCTCAATATTTGTCATTTCGACGAAGGAGAAATAACATAATACTATTTTTCAAAAAAGTTCAAAGAATTTCTTTGGACTTTTTTCTTTTTAATAACCTATACTACTTTGTATCTTTGCTACTTTGAAACATAACATGAACTACACAACACTACCTAATACCGAACTAAAAGTCAGTAAAATCTGTTTAGGAACGATGACTTTTGGCAATCAAAATACCGAAAGCGAAGCGCATTTTCAATTGGATTATGCACTTGAAAAGGGAATTAATTTTATTGATTCAGCCGAAATGTATCCTATTGGTGGCAACGCACAAATTTTTGGAAGTACTGAACGGTTCATTGGCACTTGGATTCAAAAAATTGGCGCTTCGGAACGGGAAAAATTAGTAATCGCTACAAAAATTGCGGGTCCAAATAGAGGTTTGGAGTACATTCGTCAGCCGTTAGATTTTTCTAAGAAAAGCATTCATGAAGCGGTAGAATTGAGTTTAAATTACCTTCAAACCGATTATATCGATTTGTATCAAATGCATTGGCCAGAGCGCGTGATGAACATGTTTCAAAAACGAGGTGTTCAAGAATTGGACCCAAAATGGCAAGATAATATTTTTGAGGTTTTAACCGTGTATGATGGATTGATTAAAGAAGGAAAAATCAAACACATTGGGGTTTCCAATGAAAATCCGTGGGGTGTGATGCGTTTTTTAATGGAAAGTGAAAAGCACGGATTGCCAAGAATTGCCACAATACAAAATCCGTTTTCATTGTTAAATAGATTGTATGAAGTAGGTTTATCAGAAATTGGTATGCGAGAAAATGTTGGGTTGTTAGCCTATTCTCCGTTAGGGTTTGGTTATTTAACAGGAAAACATTTGAACGGCATAGAAAAAAATTCGAGATTGGATTTGTTTCGAAATTTCAACCGTTACACAAACGAAAATTGTTTCAAAGCCACTAAATTATATAAGGAATTAGCAGAAGCAAATGGATTAACATTGACGCAAATGGCTATTGCATTTGTGCATCGTCAAAAATTTGTAATGTCAACAATTATTGGTGCTACAAGCATGGAACAATTACAAGAAAACATTCAAGCTTTTGATGTTGTTTTATCGGATGAATTAGTTGCTGAAATTGATAAAATCCAGGAATTAATTCCGAATCCCGCACCTTAAATTATTGTTTGATAATTTTTGATGTTGCAGTTAGACCACTTTGTGTTTCCAAAGTAACTAAATACATTCCTTTGGCTAAACTAGATATGTTTACTGCGTTTGAATCTATGTTTTGAATATCTTGATTAAAAACGACTTTACCAGTTAGGTCGGCAATAGAAATATTTTGTAATGCCAAATTATTGTTATTCTTTATGTATAATTCATTAGTAGCTGGATTTGGGAAAATAGTAACTTCACTTTCGTTAAGAGATGGCGTACTGAGTGAAGTATCTACTAATTTTGAAACAGAAGAGCCATTTGTAATATATAATTCACCGTTAACGTCTTCGCCAAAAGAAGTAATTACACCTGGCAAGTTTACATTCCAAGTAATCACACCTGAAGCGTCAACAAGTCCTATTTCTGCGGTACAATAATCGGCAAAAATATATTTGTTTGCAAAATTTGGATATAAAGTACCTGTGTAAAAATAACCACCGGTGATAGAACATCTGTCATTGGAACCATAAACATAATCTGTAAAAGGCGCAACTGTGTTCGCAAATGTTGGGCAACCACTTGTGCTAAAAACAGAAGTTCCTTCAAAACATCGCCAGCCATAATTTAAACCTATATTAGGGAAAGGGAATGTTGTTTTATTGATTTCTTCACGAGTACTCTGACCAACATCAGCTATCCATAAATCTCCGTTTAATCTATTAAATGAATATTTCCATGGATTGCGTAAACCAATTGCCCAAATTTCGCGAAGACCAGCAGTGGTCGCATAAGGATTAGTTGATGGAATACCATAATTTAATGACCCAAAAGTAGTATCAACATCTATTCGAAGCATTTTACCTAACATTACTCTACTAGGAAAATTAGGATCTACAGTCATGTTTTGAGAATAGCCTTGTGGATCACCGCCACTTCCACCATCACCCAATCCGATGTATAAAAAACCATCGCGCCCAAATGCTAAACTCCCACCATTATGATTATTGAATGGTTGGTCCACAGTCATTAAAATGTTAGCAGTAGTATTGGCTATATCTGGATTAGTAGAAACACTATATCTAGCAATAATAGTGTCGCCAGCAGTGTTCGTGTAATTGATATAAAAGAAACCATTAGTAGCATAATTAGGATGAAAAGCCAATCCAAGTAAACCTTGCTCACTTTCAGTACTCAATCCAGTAACAGTTAAAAATGGTGTAGCATTGATCGTTCCGTTCGAATTAACAATTCGAATTAAACCTCCTTTTTGAACTACAAATAGGCGAGAGTCGGCCGGCGGATGAACTAGTGCTACTGCATTGGATAAACCTGTGGCAAAAGTTTGTACAGCTACCGTTTGCGCTGAAACCGAAAAAGCAAAAAGTGTAATGATAAAGAGTATAATTTTTTTCATTGACAATATATTAGAAGTTCAAATTTAGTTTATTTAGTCAAATAATATTAACAAAAATAAAAGCGAACGAAAAAAATAGATGAATTATATCCCTAAAATAATCTTTGCAATCGTAAAATAGGTTAGAATTCCTAAGATGTCGTTACTTGTAGTAATGAACGGACCCGTTGCTAATGCTGGGTCAACGCCATATTTATTTAAGATGATCGGAATAAAAGTTCCAATTAATGATGCAATAATAATTACAGTAAGTAGTGCAATTGCTACCGTATAACCTACATGAATTTCATACCCTAATAAGAAATAACTGCCCGCTAATAAGATGACCGAAAGAATAACTCCGTTTAATAAACTCAACGACAATTCTTTTAATAATCGTTCTATTATGGGTCCAATAATGGTATTATTAGCTAAACCTTGAACTATAATTGCCGAAGATTGCACCCCTACATTTCCTGCCATTGCCGCAATAAGTGGTGTAAAGAAAAATAATTCGGGATGTAATTTCATGATGGGTTCAAAAATACCCAAAACATGCACTGAAATAAATCCGCCAAATAATGCTAAAACTAACCAGGGTAAACGCGCTTTAGTTAGTTCTAAGACACTGTCATCGGCCTCAACGTCTTGTGAGATACCCGCTGCTAACTGGTAATCTTTGTCGGCTTCATCTTTAATTACGTCAATAATATCATCAATGGTAATACGCCCAACTAATCGACCCAATTCATCCACCACTGGAATGGCTTCCAAGTCATATTTTTGCATGATGCGCGCCACTTCTACATCTTTAGTGTCTACTTTTACATAGTCTACTTTTTTGATATAAACCTGGCTAATAGGTGTTTTTGTTGAGGTAGTTAATAGATCTTTTAACGATAGACGACCTTTTAATCGCTCTTCGTCATCGATAACATATATAGAATGAACTCTTGAAACATTTTCGGCTTGTAAACGCATTTCTTTTACGCAGGTTAACACGTTCCAGTTTTCGTTTACTTTTACAAGCTCTTTTCCCATTAAACCACCCGCAGTATCTTCATCATAACGTAATAAATCAACAATATCTTTAGCGTGCTCAACATCTTCAAGTTCCGAGATTACTTGTTCTTTTTTGTGTTGAGGTAATTCGGCAATAATATCTGCCGCGTCGTCTGTACTAAGTTCGTCTAACTCTTCGGCGATTTCTTTTGGGGATAAGTTTCGTAAGATTTTTTCCCGAACTTCATCATCTAATTCTAATAAGATTTCGGCTGTTTTTTCCGAATCTAAGGTGTTAAATATGTAAGCCGCTCCGTGATCATCGAGTTCTTCCATGATTTCGGCAATATCAGCAAAGTGAATATCTTCAAGAAGCAAAAGTAACTCTTGCGCCTTGTTTTCACTTATAAGTTGTTCTATTTCAGATAGAAACTCTCTGCTGATTTTAAACTCCATCGGCTGTTATTTTTTGAGTAATTTCGATAAACTGCTCTACCGTTAATTGCTCCGGACGAAGGTCAAAGATACTATCTTCTTTTAAATTATCAGAGAAATTGAACGATTTTAAACTATTTCGTAATGTTTTTCTTCGTTGTTGAAAGGCCGTTTTAACTACTCGGAAAAATAATTTTTCGTCACAAGGTAATGAAAAATCTGCTTTTCGTCTTAAGCGCAACACACCCGAATCTACTTTTGGCGGCGGATTAAAAACTTCTGGCGGAACCGTGAATAAGTATTCGGCATCGTAAAAAGCTTGGGTTAAAACCGATAAAATTCCGTATACTTTACTTCCTTTTTTCTCGCAAATGCGTTGGGCAACTTCTTTTTGGAACATCCCAGCAAATTCTGGAATTTGATTGCGCATTTCTAGTGTTTTGAACACAATTTGTGTCGAAATATTATACGGAAAATTCCCAATGATAGCAAAAGGTTCGCCATTAAAAACTTCGTTCAAATCATATTTTAAAAAATCCTTTGAAATAATGTGATTTTCTAATTTGGAAAAATGAACGCCTAAATATTCAACCGATTCTTTATCGATTTCAATGACAAAAGTTTCAGTGGGTTTATCCAATAAATATTTAGTCAAAACACCCATTCCTGGACCAATTTCCAAAATTTTTGAATAACCTTCCAGCGAAAGTGTATCGGCAATATCCTTTGCAATGCTTTCGTCTTTTAGGAAGTGTTGTCCTAAGTGTTTTTTTGCGCTTACTTTATCCATCTAATTTTCCTTTGTGTAGAATTCTTCCAAAACCTCTAACTCTGTTCTAAAAGCCAACATTTTGTCACCAAATAATTGTAACCCTTCTTGGCGTAATTTTGGTGCATGATTTTGGTAATAGCTTTCTAATTTTGTTTTAGAATCGGTGAAATATTGAACGGCATAGGTAGTACCGCCCATTTCTTCTTCCACCAAAACCTTCACCATTTTAGCATGAGTAAACAAACCTGTTGCTAACACCTCATTAATATGTTTGTTTTGCATCCATTTTACCCAATCGTGGTGAATGCTTTCATCTACGTTTATCGTTACGTTGTATATAATCATTTTTAATAAATTTCAAGTTTACTATTATAACGCAAAGAACGCTAAGTTTTTCGCAAAGGTCGCAAAGAATAAAGGCAAAATTCAAACTTTATTTGAAAAATTAAATCGTTGAATCTCCTCGCAACGTTCGATATTGTTTTCTACTTTCGGTAAAATACAAACTATCGGGATGTTCCAAGACTATTTTCTCATATAATTGTTTTGCTTTTTCGTTATCTAAAAGATGCTTGCGATAAATTTCTGCCGAAAAAAATAAGGCTTCATCTTTATAAATTCCGTCTTTGTGCTGTTCTAATATGCTTTGATAAAATTGAATTGCTTTTGCATAATCGTTCTTTTCTTCGTAGAGTTTACCAACTTTAAACAGCGTACTTTCTTCGATGCTTTTGCCTTTGTGCTTTTGTAAAATAGTTAAAAACGATTGCAAGGCTTCATCATTTTTCTTTTGGTACAATTGGAAATCAGCTTTTGCATAATCTTTGAGTGCAATTCGTAAACTATCTTCTACCGAATTATCTTCGATTAATAAAAACAACTCAACTGCATCATTTGCTATCAATAAACTGGGCGATTGTTTTAAATTTTTTACTTGCTGTAATGTCCAATCGAAATCTCTTTTATAAAAATTGGCTTTGGCTAATTTAAAACTTGCTTCATGGGCGATCACATCATTTTTTAGATTTTCTTCTACTTGGGCATAATATAAAATAGCCTGATTGAATTTTTCATCATACACCATAATATCGGCTAATTCCATTTTAACTCTAGATTCTTCTCTGATGTTCAATGGTAATTGAAGGGCGTTTTGAAGAAGTTGTTTTCCTAAATCAGTTTGTTTTAAATAAAATGCCTCAAAATGGGCAGTAAGTATCTGAAGTTCCAAAGAAAAAGGAGTGATTCCATATTTTTTCAATAAACCTTGCAATTTTAGATCTAAGGCTAAATAATCCTTTTCTAATGCCGATTCAATTTCCATAGACACTAAAAAATGATGTGCTTGCATTTGTAAATCTAAGTTGTCGGTATTTTCTAATACAAATGTTAGGATAGAAGTTGCCTCTTCATTTTGCTTTTCATCAATAGCCAATTTTGCTAGCGTTACAATGTTATAAAAACTATCAGGATTTCGTTTATAAACCGCTTTTTCTTGAACAAATGCTTTTCCGTATTCTTTTTGTTGTACAAAATACCAACTCAAAAATTGGTTCCAATAGACATCTTGTGATTTTTGTGTTTTTAGCAGTAGCCCTTTTTTAATTTCGTTAGCAAATGCATCATCAACATCATCTAGTAAAAATCGGCTCAATTGATTTTGAACTAACGCGGTATTTTCTTGATTTGAATAACTATAATCGAGTAATTTTTGGAGCATTAGGTCTAGTTTGCCTAATTGCCCCTGAAGTAAGGCTGATTGATAATCAAAATTTAGTTTTGGATTTTTCTTTTGTGCCGTTTCATAGGCTTTTAATGCCCATTCTAATAGAACTTTCTTTTCAAAAGAATTAGCAACTTGATAGGCATAATTGGGTTCTTTTTCAACTTCTTGAATAGCCAAATCATAATTTTTTTCGGCTTTATCTGTGTTTTTTTGCAATTGGTAATTATAGCCTAGTTCAATCAACAAAAGAGGTTGATTATTTTTGTCTTTTCTTTTTAAAATAACTTCTTCCGCTTTATCATATTGTTTTAATTGTTGTTGGCATTCAATAATTTTTTGGAAAAAGAAAAAATTAGAAGGTTGCTTTTGCGAACTTTCTTCAAAAATAGTGAGTGCCTTTTCAAATTCGCCATCGTCAAAATATTGCAATGCCAGTTGCTCGTTTTGTGCCGAAACCCAAAACGAATTCAAAAAGACCAATATGATTATGATTTTTTGCAGCATAAATAAAACAAATAATGTACTAATGTAACACTTTTTAGCGTTGAATTAGTACATTAAGTTATAAAGAGTAACGTTTAGTTAATAATATCAAATCCGGTGTATTTTCTTAAAACTTCAGGAACCACAATGCCTTCAGGGGTTTGGTAGTTTTCTAAAATTCCAGCTAAAACCCTAGGTAAAGCTAATGAACTTCCGTTTAAGGTGTGTGCCAATTGATTTTTACCGTCTTTATCCTTGAAACGTAATTTTAATCGATTCGCCTGAAATGTTTCAAAGTTAGAAACCGAACTAATTTCTAACCAACGCTCTTGTGCTGTTGAATACACTTCGAAATCATAAGTTAAAGCCGAAGCAAAACTCATATCGCCACCACATAATCTTAAAATACGGTAAGGCAATTTCAATTCTTGTAAAATTTCTTTTACGTGATCCACCATTCCGTCTAAAGCTTTGTAAGAATTATCAGGATGTTCAATGCGAACAATTTCAACTTTGTCAAATTGGTGTAAACGATTTAATCCGCGAACGTGCGCACCATACGATCCTGCTTCACGACGAAAACAAGGTGTATAGCCCGTACATAAAACAGGTAACTCATTTTCGTTCAGTAAAACATCTCTAAAAATATTGGTTACCGGAACTTCAGCAGTTGGAATTAAATATAAATCGTCAAGGCCTACATGGTACATTTGTCCTTCTTTATCGGGTAATTGACCGGTTCCAAAACCAGAAGCTTCGTTAACCAAATGCGGAACTTGGTATTCTAAATAACCTGCATCGGTATTTTTGTCTAAGAAATAAGTGATTAAAGCACGTTGTAATTTAGCACCTTTCCCTTTGTAAACCGGAAAACCTGCTCCCGTTATTTTTACGCCTAATTCAAAATCGATTAAATCATATTTTTTGGCTAATTCCCAATGAGGTAATGCGCCATCATGTAATTTAGGGATTTCACCTTCTTCAAAAACGTTTAAATTTTCCTCAGGTGTTTTCCCAAGAGGAACAATATCCGCCGGAATATTAGGTAATTTATATAATTCGTCTTGAAGTTGTGAAGCAAAAGCGTTCAATACTTCGGTTAATTCTTTGTCTTTTTCACGAAGTTGAACCGATTTTTCTTTTAAAATTTCAGCTTTAGCTTTTTCGCCAGCTTTCATTAAATCTCCAATGTCTTTGGATAGCTTATTAGATTCCGATTTAATAGTGTCTAATTCTGCTTGAGTGGCTCTTCTTTTTTCATCAAGTGCTATTACTTGATCAATAGCAGCTTTGGCATCAATGTTCTTTTTCGCCAATTTTTTAACTACCTCTTCTTTGTTTTCTCTAATGTATGCTATTTGTAACATGGTGTATTGGATTTTAAAGTGACAAATTTAAGAAATTGGATTCAGATAATGGACAAAAAAACAAAATGCTCGTTTCATATTGTATATCTGTGAATTTCAGCTAGAAAAGATTTTAAAATTTGAATATTTTATGATATATTCGCTACAATTTTACAATTCTTAAATTTTATTAGTATTTTTTAAACTACAAATTGTAAAACACCTAAAATTTACCAACCTATTAAGCATGAAAAAAAATATAACATACCTGTTTCTTTTACTGGCATTTTTTGGATTTTCACAATCTGAGTCTGAGGAATTTGATCGAATGGTAGAATCAGAAATGAAGTCGGCTTCTTCGCTCATGCAACTTGCAGTAAATCCAAACACACAAAATTATGATGTGACTTATTGCGAACTTCGTTTTACAGTTAATCCAAGCGTTTTATCTGTTAGTGGAAATGTAAAAATTACGTTTACTGCAACGACAAATAATATGTCAACAGTAACTTTTGATTTATATAAAAAAACAACTAATCCGTTTACAATTTCATCTGTAAAAATTAATAATGTAGCCACAACTTTTTCTCATAATGCTACGCATGAATTAGTTATTAATTTACCATCAATACTTAACACAGGGGATAACGCTACCGCAGAAATAATATATAGTGGGGTGCCATCAAACCTTGAAGGTGCTTTTACAATAGGCACACACAATTCAAATCCGGTACTTTGGACACTTTCGGAGCCTTTTGGAGCAAGAGACTGGTGGCCCTGTAAACAAGATTTAAATGATAAAATTTCCAGTATTGATGTTTATATTACTGCACCGTCTACTTATGTTAGTGTTTCGAATGGTTTAGAAGTTTCGCAAACTATTTCTGGGTCAGATAAAACAACTCATTTTCATCACAATTATCCAATTCCGGCTTATTTAGTCGCTATTGCGGTTACAAATTATCAAATATATAATCAACAAGGAGGTTTAGGCACAACTGCAAGTCCTTACTTTCCTATAGTGAATTATATTTATCCTGAGGAGGCTACCTCTTCGATAAGTAGTTTAGCTGTAACACCAGACATTATTAATTTCTTTGAATCAATTGTAGGAAATTACCCATTTAGAACTGAAAAATATGGTCATGCAAGAGCTGGATTGAATGGAGGCATGGAACATACAACAGTCTCTTTTATGAACAGCTGGGGACGCTCATTAATTGCGCATGAAATGGCGCATCAATGGTTTGGAAATAAAATAACCTGTGGCACATGGAAAGATATTTGGTTAAACGAAGGAATTACAGAATATTTAGCAGGTTTAGATGTTGAAAATTATGCTCCAACAAGTTTTGTTTCTTGGAAATCGGGGAAAATTAACAATATTACTGCAGTAACTAATGGAGCCGTTTATTTAACAGATGCAGAAGCTTTAAATGTAGGAAGAATTTTCAGTAGTAGATTATCTTATAATAAAGGTTCAATGGTTACCCATATGTTGCGATGGAAAATGGGAGATACGGCATTTTTTCAGGCATTAAGAAATTATTTAAATGATTCAAATTTAGCTTATGGATATGCTATTACTACTGATTTTAAAGCAAAATTAGAAGAAGTTCATGGAAGCTACTTAGATGAGTTTTTTAATGATTGGATATACAATCAAGGATATCCTACGTATACAATTACGGCTCAAAATTGGGGAGCAGGTCAGGCAAAAATAACGGTTAATCAAACGCAATCTGATCCTAGTGTTCTTTATTTTGAAATGCCTTTACAAATTAGATTTTCTGATGTTGATGGAGTAACACACGATGTAGTAGTAAATCATACCAGTAATGGGCAAGAGTTTATCGTATCGGTGCCGTTTGTGGTAACCGGAGTAACTTTTGACCCAAACAAACATATTATTTCTAGAAACAATGTGGCTACTTTAGCAAGTAACTCTTTCGATTTAGAACAAACTATTTCAGTTTATCCAAATCCAGCAAATGATGAATTACACATTATGATGCCAACTAGTGTTCAATTAGAAAAGGTCGAAATTTTTAATACTTTAGGACAACTAATAGGACAAAAAACAGATCATGATTTTTCGATTTCGGAATTAGCTTCGGGCATTCATTTGCTTAAAATCACTACTTCGGAAGGGGTAATTCATAAAAATTTTATAAAAAAATAGTACATCAAAAAAATAGTAGTAAAAAGTAAGGCGAAAACCTTACTTTTGTCTTTTAAATAAAAGCACAGCAATGATTCAAGTAGCACAAATATTATTTATTTTATCGGTATTAGTAATTCTTCACGAATTCGGGCATTATATCACCGCCAAAATGTTTAAAGTACGCGTCGAAAAATTTTATTTATTCATGGATGCGGGTTTTTCTCTGTTTAAGAAAAAAATTGGTGAAACAGAATGGGGAATTGGTTGGTTGCCTTTAGGCGGTTATGTAAAACTTTCGGGAATGATTGACGAAAGTTTAGATGCCGAACAAATGAGTGGCGAACCACAACCTTGGGAATTTCGATCAAAGCCAGCTTGGCAGCGCTTAATTATTATGTTGGGTGGAATCATCGTGAATATAATTTTAGCTTGGTTCATTTTTACAATTTTATTTGCTACAGTTGGTCAAAAATATATTGCTACAGATAAAATTCAAGCAAACGGATTAGCTTTTGGCGAAGTAGGTCAAAAAGCAGGCTTTAGAAATGGCGATAAAATTCTATCAGTTGATGGAAAATATCAGCCAAGTTATAACCGAATCACGCTAGACGTTTTACTAGGCAATAAAGTTGAGGTAGAACGCAATGGTGCAAAAGTGGATGTAATTTTATCCGATGAAATGAAAGGTGAAATCATCAGTAAAGAAGGAAAAGAATTTGCTGGTCCACGTTTTTCAAACACTGTTGTAGATTCTGTTGTTCCAAAATCGGCCGCTAATATAGCAGGATTACAAAAAGGAGATAAAATTAAAGCTTTAAATGGTGCTGCATTTACCTTTTATGATGAATTTAAAGATTCTATTTCAAAACATAAAAACGACAGCATTTCTTTATCTGTTTTAAGAGGAACTCAAATCGTTGAATTGAATGCCAAAGTAGATCAAGAAGGAAAGTTAGGGTTTTTCAATAAACCGTTAGATAAATTAGATTATGAAGTTATTAATCAATTAACTCTTGCGCAAGCTATTCCAGCAGCAGTAAAGGAGTCTTGGTCTTTATTAGTTTACAACGTAAAACAGTTCAAATTAATATTACGACCAAAAACCGAAGCTTATAAACACGTTCAAAGCCCTATTGGAATTGCGCGTCGTTTACCAAATACTTGGGATTGGGAATTTATATGGAATTTTACGGCCTTGTTTTCCATCGGATTGGCCTTCATGAACTTATTACCAATTCCTGGATTAGATGGTGGTCATGCATTGTTTACGATTGCCGAAATGATTACGGGTAGAAAATTATCAGACAAAGCCATGGGGCATGTTCAAACAGGCGGAATGATAATTTTGTTGAGTTTAATGGCCTTAACTTTTGGGAAAGATATTTACCAGTTGATTATGGACAAACTTTTGTAATTTTTTACAGTAAATAATTTGCGGTAATAAAAATTCAGTTTATATTTGCACTCGCTAAAAAGACAAACACCTTCCTCCTTAGCTCAGTTGGTTAGAGCATCTGACTGTTAATCAGAGGGTCCTTGGTTCGAGCCCAAGAGGGGGAGCAACTTTTTAGTAAAATACAAACCTTTAAGGTTATTCCTTCTTAGCTCAGTTGGTTAGAGCATCTGACTGTTAATCAGAGGGTCCTTGGTTCGAGCCCAAGAGAGGGAGCCAATAAACAAAAGCCTTTACAGCAATGTAAGGGCTTTTTTGTTTTTACATGTCAAACATAGGTCAAACAATTATTCATTCCTATATCTGCTCTATTGTTTATTTTATAGTTATGGAAGAGCAAAATAACGGATCAATTCCAATACCTGTGGGGCAATAAAAAGGGGATCAATCCCAAAACTTGTATTACTAGATGTTGTCGTGGAGAAAGAGGGCAATCAGGAGGTTTCTTTTGGAAATACTCTTAAAACTAAAGGCGGTGTAAAAACCGCCTTTTTTTGTATAAAAAATCTTCGTCCTACAATTGACTTAAAGTTAATTACTTTACGGTTTCCCTCATATTTCTTTCCGTTGCTTTTTTGTATGTTTGTAGGGATATACTTTTAAAAACAAAAAGAATTTGTTTGCAAATAAACATCCTATAATCTAATACCAAACAGACATAGGTGATTCCGTAATTCAAGTAAAAATTATGATTTTGGAAATTTGGTATTAGAGCGCAACAAAACAATCTCTGACTATTCCGGAATTGATGATTAAACCAGGATTATATAGCACTAAAAATCATTAAAAAATACATATGGCCAAGCAAGCAAAACCTAAAAAAGAAAAAAGCATTGAAGAAACACTATGGGATTCCGCAAATAAATTACGAGGAACCGTAGAATCATCCGAATACAAGCACGTAGTATTGGGATTAATTTTCCTGAAATTTGCTAGTGACAAGTTTGAAGAACGCCGCAAGGAACTCATTGCCGATGGAAAAGAGAAATACCTTGAGATGAAGGAATTCTACAATATGTCGAATATTTTCTTTTTGCCTGATGAATCCCGTTGGTCTTATATTATAGCCAACTCGAAACAAAACGATATCGCGCTAAAAATTGATACGGCGCTACATACCATAGAAAAGAACAATCCTGCGTTGAAA
>CAMDQL010000018.1 GCA_945905915.1 Flavobacterium psychrophilum | reverse complement strand
AAATGACAAAAAAGAGAAAAAATATGTAAATTTACATCATGAATCAACCATTAGCCGAACGCATTCGTCCACAACAATTATCGGATTACATTAGCCAATTGCATTTAGTTGGTCCTGAAGGTTCGTTAACACAACAAATTGCCAAAGGTTTAATTCCAAGTTTAATTTTATGGGGACCACCAGGAACCGGAAAAACCACTTTGGCACAAATTATGGCACAAGAAAGTAAACGACCGTTTTACCAACTGAGCGCGATACATTCGGGTGTAAAAGACATTCGTGAAGTCATTGAAAAAGCAAAACAAAGCAGTGGTTTATTCACAGCCAAAAATCCGATTTTATTTATTGATGAGATTCATCGATTCTCAAAATCCCAACAAGATTCATTATTAGCGGCAGTAGAAAAAGGTTGGATAACCTTAATAGGCGCAACGACTGAAAATCCGAGTTTTGAAGTCATTCCCGCTTTGTTGTCAAGATGTCAGGTTTATGTATTGAATGCCTTTACCAAAGACGATTTGGAAGCATTGTTACATCGTGCGATTAAGACCGATGTGCAACTTCAAAATAAAAATATTCAACTAAATGAAACAGAGGCTTTATTAAGACTTTCAGGTGGCGATGGACGAAAATTATTGAATATTTTTGAACTAGTCATTAACGCATCAGAAAACGATTCAATTGAAATTACGAATGAAAAAGTAATGCAATTGGTGCAAAAAAATACCGTATTGTATGATAAAACAGGCGAACAACATTATGATATTGTATCGGCATTTATTAAATCAATTCGTGGAAGCGACCCAAATGGTGCGGTGTATTGGTTAGCCCGAATGATTGAAGGTGGTGAAGATGTGAAATTTATAGCCCGGCGACTATTAATTTTAGCGAGTGAAGATATTGGAAATGCCAACCCAACGGCTTTTATCATGGCAAATAATGCCTTTCAAGCGGTGGCAACAATTGGTTACCCAGAAAGTCGCATTATATTGAGTCAGTGTGCGATTTATTTAGCCACTTCAGCTAAAAGTAACGCCAGTTATATGGCTATTAGAAAAGCACAACAAATGGTAAAACAAACAGGAGATTTACCGGTGCCCATTCATTTACGAAATGCACCTACCAAATTAATGAAGGAATTAGGCTATGGAGATGAATATAAATATTCGCATGATTTTCCGAATAACTTTGCCGAACAAGAATTTTTACCTACAGAAATTTCAGCAACAAAATTCTTTGAGCCTGGAGAAAATATTCGCGAAAAAGAATTGCGTCAATTTTTAAAGAATCGTTGGAAAGACAAATACGATTATTAAATCCCAATTAAAACTTTACCTCAACTTTTTCTGAAACCAATTGGTCATTCTGATAATATTCGAAATACCAACCCGTATTTTTCTTTAAAAAAGTTCCGGAAATAGTACCTTTTTTGGCTGTAAAAACATTTTCAATACTGGTGGCTAATAATTCATAAATCACTGAAGGAACACTATCTACTAATTTATAACCGTTTTGAATGGCTATTGCAGTTAATCCTTCCTTTGGAATATTTTTACTTTCAACAGCTATTGGTGTTGCAGTAACCGTTTCTTTTTCAATTATAGCAATACCAGTACTAGTATTCGTGAAATTTAATTGTCCTTTCATGGTTCCTAAAGCCATTCTAAAAGATTCGTTATAAGACTTTTGATATTCCTTTTCTTTACTACTTCCTTGAATACTAGTATAGATTATTTTATTGGCACAATCTTTCAATTCAAAGTTAATTTTTGTGATAAACATATTGCTTTTCTTAAGCACATTTACATAAAATGCCATACAACGATTATTTGCTAATTCACTTGGAAATTCATCGGTATCATAATAAACAACAAATCCTTCTTTCTCAAAAAAAGCTTTTGTCATTGAACTGGTATTGTACTCGTTTTCGTCACTGAAAAAACTAAATTTTTTAGGAACAATTGCATACTTATAATTTTCCTGAGCCACAGAAAAAGTAAACGTAAATAACACTAATAACAAGACTATTTTTTTCATAATTTATAATAAATTTTTTAAATCTAATAAATGATTTATTTGTAACACCGGATTATCCACTTCAACATTTTGCTCATTGAAAAATATTGCTTCAATACCGGCTTCTTGCGCACCGATAATATCGGCTTCATAACTATCGCCTATCATTAAGCTTTCTTCTTTTGAAGCGTTTGCCAAAGATAAGGCAAAATCAAATATAGTTGGATGTGGTTTTTTTACACCCGCCATTTCAGAATTGGTAATCGTATCAAAATAATGACCAATTTTAGAATTATTTAATTTTTTTGTTTGCACCAAAGCAAAACCATTGGTAATAATGTGCAATTTATAATTGGGTTTTAAATAATCTAAAATTTCGGTTGCGCCGTCAAATAAATGATTGTGCTCCGGTAAATAGTTAATATAGTCATCTGAAATTTGATGAATTATTGCATCTGAAACTTCAAATTTCAAAGCATCAAAAACGTCTTTCAAACGAAAATAGCGTAACTCATCATGCGAAATTTGATTTACTTGATACAATTTCCAGTAATGTTGATTTCTGGGAATATAAATTTTGAGAAAATCGTCTAGTGAAATTTTAAAATCTCGTTCCTTAAAAATAGTTTCAAACGCAAAAGAAGAATTTTTATCGAAATCCCAAAGCGTGTGATCTAAATCGAAAAAGAGATGCTTTTTATGTTTAAAATCTTGCAACTTCACTTATTTTTTTGAAACAATTTCGGCATTTTCAATGTTGTAAATCCAATCATCTACATCGGTCTCATTGGCTTTGAATGTTCCTTTAATAGTTAAATAAGTGTCGGTTTTTAGCTTTGGCAAACCTCCTTTAAATTTTAATCCAGCAATGGTTTCAGGCCCAGATTTTCCACAAAAAAAGCAAGATGCAAAAACATTTTTACTAAGCGCATAATTTTTTGAATCAATAGGAACAATAAAACCTGTCAAATAAACTGTTTTATTATGATATGCTTTTAATTTTAAATTCACTTGTGGGAATTCTACTTCGCCATATGTAGCGTGTTTTTTACGAATATATTTGATATCACCTAATAATTTCCAAGTTAGTGTATCTGTTACAACTGTTGTTTTATTAATTGATGGTTTTTCAATTTTCGAGTTTTTTTCGAAACCCATTAATGAAATAAATACAACTAAGGCTAAAACTAATTTACTAAAATTACGCATTGGCTAATGTTTTTGATATGTTTAAATTATAGGCTTTTATAGCAGGAATCAAAGCAGCAATAAAGCCAACAAATAGGGTGAGTAAAAACAGCGTTCCTTCTTTTTCCCAAAGAAATTCATACGGATTAAAACTCATTTTAAAATCTGCTTCTGAGGAATTAGAGAGAAAACTTAATGCAACTCTACCTAAAATCGTACCAAAAACAAACCCAACTACACAAAGTGATAAACTTTCTATCATTACTACTTTTAATAATTGAAATCTGCCTGCTCCATTAACACGAAGCAATGCAAATTCAGATTTTCGTTCTTTTAATGTATTGAATAAGGCAATAAATATGGAGATTCCAGAAATCAACATAATTCCGTAGGCTAAATATTGCAACGCCGTTACACCTATCCCAAACAAACCAAATAAACGATTAACTTCAAAAGCTGGTGAAACTGCTTGCATTTTTGTATTTTGTGGTATGACGCGTTGCCAAGTTAATTTTGCCATTTGATTGCGCATTTTCAATAAAACTGCTGTGATCTCCATATTAGGTTCATCTAGAGTTAAATCCGCCTCTTCGTGTTCGTGTTCACCCTCTTCATGCACATGCCCTTCCTCGCCATGCGCAGGATTTTCTTCATGTCCGCTGTGCATTTGCCAAACCGTGGGAATAGTACAAAGAATTAAATTATCAACCACTTTTCCAGTATGAGTTGCTATTCCAACTACTTTGTAAGCATAGTTTTCGTGCACCTCACCTTCTTCTGCATCACCATGTGAGCCAAAGAATTCATCTCCAACACTTATATTTAATTTTTGAGCGATTTCGCTTCCAACTACTACTTCAAAATTCTTTTCATAAAGTCTTCCATCGGACACTTTTGCCTTGAATTTTGTTAAATAATCGTGTGTTGTTCCTAAAATTTTGTAACCGCGATAATTATCGCCAAAGGCTAACGGAATTGCTTTTTCAACATAGGGATTATTCATCCATACTTTTGCTGAATCAAAATTAATATTGCCGGTTGGAGCATCTACTTGGTAAACCGAAGATAAAATTAATTGCAACGGACTTCCTTGGGCGCCCAAAACAAGATCTACATCTTCAATATTACTTGAAAATTTTTCTTCAAATTGTTTTTCAACCAAAATTAAAGTAGTGATTATTGCGACACTCGATGTTAATAAAATAACACTCAAGATAGTATTTAATGGTTTAAACCAAATGTTTTTCCACGCTAATTTTGCAATCATACCAAAGTAATTTTATTAATGAATTTTTCTTTAATTCGGCTATCGTGCGTTACAATAAGTAAAGCTGCTTTGTATTCTTTTGACAAAGAAGTTAGCAAATCGATTACTTTTTCAGCATTTTTATCATCCAAACTAGAAGTTGGTTCGTCTGCCAAAAGTACTTTTGGTTCATTCATTAATGCGCGAGCAATTGAAACCCTTTGTTGTTGACCAATACTCAACTGAGATGGCAATTTAGATGCTTGATTTTCAATTCCTAATTGTTCTAGCAATCTTTTTGCTCGTTTAGTATGCTTTTTACCTGTTGCTAACCAACTTGCTATTTGTAGATTTTCCAGAACCGTTAAAGCCGCAATGAAATAGGATTTTTGAAAAACTACACCGATATTTTTTCCGCGATATCTATCTGTTTTCTTTTCTGATAATGAAACTAAATCGGTATTATCAATTATAATTTCACCCGATTTTGGTTGCAACAATCCTGCCAATAAGTGTAAGTAAGTTGTTTTTCCTTTACCCGAATCTCCGGTAATAAGCAACGTACTTCCTGCTTCGCAATACAAATCTGGAAAAATAAATTCTTGGTCTTTAGTATAAGAAAATAGTAAATTTTTGGTACTTATCATGCTTAAAAATTCCGCTTAAATTAGGTCGAAAGTTACTAAAAAATTTAAATAAAAAACTATAGTGCCGCTTTATATCTATTACTGATTTCTGTCCAATTAACTACATTCCATAAGGCAGCTAAATAATCTGCCCTTTTGTTTTGGTATTTCAAATAGTATGCATGTTCCCAAACATCAATGCCAAAAATTGGTGTTCCTTTCACTTCGGCAACATCCATTAGCGGATTATCTTGATTTGCAGTTGAACTAACCACTAATTTACCTTCTTTAGTCACAACTAACCAAGCCCAGCCTGATCCAAAACGACTAGCTCCAGCAGCGTTCAGTTTTTCTTTTAATTTGTCTAAACTCCCAAAAGTATCGTTAATTGCATTTTCCAATTCAGTTGACATTTTAGTGTTTTTTTCAGGGGTTAACACCGACCAAAACAATTCATGATTGTAATGTCCGCCAGCATTATTTCTAACCGCCATTGGTAATTTTGATACTTTATCAAAAATTTCGTTTAAACTTAATTTTTCATCGGCAGTTCCTGTTAAAGCTGCATTTAGATTTTTTACATAGGCTGCATGATGTTTGCTGTAATGGATTTCCATTGTTTGAGCATCTACGAATGGTTCTAAAGCATTATATACATATGGCAACGCTTTTTGAGTAAACTGAGCAGAGGCTGTAAATGCAACTAAAAATAATACGACTAAAAGTTTTATGTTTTTCATGATCTCTAAATTTTTTATAAAATTACGGCTTATCGATTACATAAAAAATTATGATGTCTTAAAATTAACATAATTGTTGGTTTAGAGGTAAAGCTTACAATTAAAATTTACTAAAAACTATGTGACTATGTGTTTTAAAAAATCAAAAAATCCCTTCATCCTGAAAACTCAAATAACCGTTTTCGGTGATAATGATGTGGTCTAAAACCTGAATTTCCAATGTTTGCCCAGCTTCTTTGATTTTTTTAGTGATTTTTAAATCGGCTTCGCTAGCGATTAATTTACCCGATGGATGATTGTGAGATAGTATTAACGCTGTAGCGTTTTGCTCAAAAGCCATTTTGAAAATTAAACGAATATCTACAACTGTTCCTGTGATTCCGCCTTTTGAAAGTTGAGATTTGTAGATGACTTTATTGGAATTATTTAGATATAATACCCAAAATTCTTCATGTGGTAATTCTCCAATAATTGGTTGCATGATCTCAAAAACTGCTTTGCTTGAGGTGATTTTTTTGAGTTCGATAGCATCTTCAGCTCTGCGTCTTCTTCCTAATTCTAATGCTGCTGCGATAGAAATAGCTTTAGCTTCTCCAATTCCTTTGAATTGTGTGAGTTGAGCAACCGACATTTTACCTAAGGTGTTCAAATTGTTTTCTGAAGAAGCTAAAATGCGTTGGCACAATTGTACGGCACTCTCATTTCGAGAACCAGAACCAATTAAAATAGCTAATAATTCGGAATCAGATAAGGTAGATTTACCTTTTAGAAGAAATTTTTCACGAGGGCGATCGTCTTCAGCCCATTGATGGATTGGCGTGTACATAAAATTTTATTTTGGCGTTTATAAGAACAAAGATATAAAAAATGGAGTAATTTGAAAATAAATAAATTCTCAAATTAATGCATCAAATTTTTCACCTCATCAAAATTCAATCCGCCGTAATTTCCTGAACTCATTAATAGTAAAGCAGAATTAGACATTCCGTTTTCACGGAATGAATCAAAAAGAAAATCTTTAAACTCTGTTGGATTGGTATAAATAATTAAATCTTTTCTGTTAAATGCTTTTGCAATTTGTTCTTGTGAGACTTCTTCTAATTGTTTGATTTTTACTGCATCTGGCGAATAGAAAACTACTGCAACGTCTGCTGAATCTAGAGCACCTTCATACTCTTTAAGAAATTCGGCATTCAAACTACTATAGGTGTGCAATTCTAAACAAGCTACTAATTTTCTATCTGGATATTGTTCTTTTACGGCTTTTGTAGTAGCAGAAACTTTACTTGGCGAATGTGCAAAATCTTTGTACGCAACTTTATTAGCACTTTCTGCAATTTTTTCTAATCGTTTGGACGCCCCTTTAAAACCAGCAATAGCTTCATAGAATTCAGCTTCATCAACACCCATGCATTGGCAAATCCATTTGGCACCGGCTAAGTTGCTTAGATTGTGTGCTCCAAAAACTTCGATTGGCATAGGCCCTTCAGGAGTATCTAGTAAAGTGGTTCCGTTTTCAACCGTGTAGCTTGGCGTTTGATATGCAATTTTTCGGATTGGATTATCGGTTCCTTCTGCAACCGATTTTACAGCTTCGTCTTCTTCGTTATAGACTAAAATTCCGCCACGCGTAATTTTGTTGG
The DNA here is from genome assembly GCA_945905915.1 of Flavobacterium psychrophilum. GTDB lineage: Bacteria > Bacteroidota > Bacteroidia > Flavobacteriales > Flavobacteriaceae > Flavobacterium > Flavobacterium psychrophilum_S. The sequence continues at coordinate 19,412 of CAMDQL010000018.1, read as the reverse complement.
CAAAAATTCTAAATTGTTCTACATAGTTATCAAATGTTGGAAACACATTAATATGATCCCATGCAATTCCTGATAACAACGCAATATTAGGTTGGTACAAATGGAATTTTGGTCGCAAATCAATAGGTGAAGTCAAATATTCATCGCCTTCCAACACAATAAAATCATTATTTTCAGTTAAATGCACCATAGTATCAAACCCTTCTAGCTGTGCTCCAACCATGTAATCTACTTCAATATTATGATAATGCATTACGTGTAAAATCATCGAAGTAATGGTTGTTTTTCCGTGTGAACCACCAATAACCACTCTGGTTTTATTTTTCGATTGCTCGTATAAAAATTCGGGATAGGAATAGATTTTCAACCCTAGTTCTTGTGCTTTTAACAATTCAGGATTATCAGCTTTTGCGTGCATTCCTAAAATAATTGCTTCAATATCGGTTGTAATTTTTTCGGGGAACCAACCTTCTTCTTTTGGCAATAATCCTTTTTTCTCCAAACGTGATTTTGAAGGTTCAAAAATAGCGTCGTCACTTCCTGTTACATGATATCCTTTGTTATGTAAAGCTAATGCTAAATTGTGCATGGCAGCACCACCAATGGCTATGAAATGTGTTCTCATTTTTTATGTTGAATTGTTAAACTGTTAATTTGAAAAATCGATAAAACGATTAAACATTTCTACAATTACCCTATTTGTTCTCAAATTGATCCTTTAACTTAGTTGCTTTTGATTTATCTTTAAGCTTATTCAAATATAAATCATATAATTTTTCAAATGTAATTTTTGATGGTTCAATTTCGAATGCCTTTTTGTAATTTAATTCTGCTTTAACAAATCGCTTGAAATAAGCATCAATGTAACCCTGAGCAAGAAAACCTTGAACGCTCGAAATACGCATCAATTCGTCTGCATATTTTTGCGCCTTTTTTTCGCTGCCACCAATGATTCCAGGCAATTCAAGATATAACATTACTAAAGCAAAACGCGTTTCAACATGTTTACTTTCTAATTTTGCAGCCATAAGGAAGGACTCTTCTATTTTATCAATCATTCCTAAAGCCTTGAATTTATTAGACTCTTTAGCTTTCATGCCAAGCGCACCACCATATTTGTACCAATAATTTGCATTTTTTGGAAAACTTATTTTCAGTTTCTGATAATATTCTATTGCTTCATTCCACTGTTTTTGATTTCCTGCAATATCTCCTATATATTCAATAGATTTTGAATGGTTTGGATGAGATTTTAAATAATCTTGAAACATCTGTTTTGCTTCATTCATTTTTTTTTGCACATAGAGCTTTTCCCCTTTCTCAAAACTTGATTGAGAAAATGTGAGTAGTGAAAAAAACAAGAAAATTAGCTGCAAATATTTCATTGCTCAAAAATAGTGAAATGATTTTGGATTTTCTACATAAAAAAAACGACTTAATTACTCAAGTCGTTTTTTCTCTTATTGTATTTGACAATTACTTTACGATTGTCATTTCGTCTACAATATGTTTAGCACCTGAGAAATTCTCAATTACCCATAACACATAACGAATATCAACATTGATTGTTCTTTGTAATTTATTATCAAAAATAACATCACCCGCCATAGCTTCGATATTTCCGTCGAATGCTAATCCGATTAATTCTCCTTTTCCGTTTAATACTGGAGAACCTGAGTTACCACCTGTAATGTCATTATCCGTTAAGAAGTTAACGTGTAAAGATCCGTCTTTATCTGCATAACGACCAAATTCTTTTTTCGAATTCATTTCTAATACTTTTGTAGGTAGATCAAATTCTAAATCTCCTTTTTTGTATTTTTTAACTTGACCTGTTAATGTTGTGTAGTTGTTGATTTTTGCATCGTTACGTTTGTCTGCAGGTAATGAACGAACTTTACCATACGTTAAACGTAATGTTGAATTTGCATCTGGATATTTGATTTCTCCAATTTTAGATTCTCTTAAACCTTCTACTAATAATCGGAAAGAAGCACCAAAATCATTTTGAGCTTTCATTAACTCCTCACTTCTTTTTCCAAAATGAGATACTAAATCCAATGTTAAAACTTGTAATGGATCATTTGCTAAGGCAGCTTCATTAGGCACCTCTAAAAAGGCTTTAATTCTATCTTTAGAAGTAAAAATACTGGTTTCAAAAGCTTCATTTACATATTGAGTAAAATCGCCATTGTTTGATGCAGCTAATTTTTCAACCATTGGAGCTAATGCATAACCTGCTTTTTTAGCATACAAACTCAATTGTGCTGCCAAAATATCTTTTTCAGCTGGAATATGAATTTCTTTGTACATTTCATCAACCATTTCCATAATTGACGGAGCCATTTCAGCACGTTTAGCAGCATCTGCTTTTGCATAGGCGTCTAATTGTCTTCCTAATGATCTTCCGATAGTTCCAAATGCAGAAGTTCTGAATAATTGCTGTAAATAATTATCATGACGTGACTTCTCATTGGTCATACCATAATAATTATTGATTGTTGCTACTACATTACCATATTTAGCTTTGTTTTCTGGTAAGTTAGCCCATGTATTAAATTTTGCCTCTTGTGCTGCTTTAGTTTTTGCTGTACCAAATTTTGATAACGCATCAATCATTCCTTGACGGTTTTTCCAATAATTTGCCACACCAGCAAATTTAGACGCGTAAACTAAATTTAAAGCTTCAGACTGAACCATATATTTTTTCATATTGTCCATTCCTGTTTTTGAACCTTCAACCCAAGCTGGATAAGCAAATTTTACATTTTGCTCAATTCCACTTGCTGGCATCCAACGGTTTGTTCTACCTGGATAACCTAAAATCATAGCAAAATCATTTTCTTTAACACCACCTAAATTAACTGGTAAATGGTGTTTTGGTTGTAATGGAACATTGTTTGGAGAATAGTCTGCTGGATTTCCATTAGCATCAGCGTAAACTCTAAACATAGAGAAATCTGCTGTATGACGCGGCCATTCCCAGTTGTCTGTATCACCACCAAATTTTCCTAAACTTTCTGGAGGAGTTCCAACTAAACGAACGTCTTTATAATCTTGGTAAACAAAATAATAATATTCGTTCCCTTGGAAAAAAGGACGAACAGAAACGGTATATTTTCCGCCCTCGTTATTCTCTTTTTCAATTTTAGCAATTTCTTGATTGATTGCTTTTTCTCTTTCAGCTTCGCTCATTCCTGGCGTTACTACTGATAAAATTCTTTTTGAACAATCGTCCATACGAACAAAAAAACGAACAAATAAACTTGAAGGTTTTAATTCTTCTTTTCTATTAGCTGCCCAATATCCGTCTTTTAAATAATTTTTTTCTGCAGATGATAATTCTGCAATAGCATCATATCCACAGTGGTGATTTGTTAATACTAAACCATCTTTAGAAATCATTTCAGCAGTACATCCACCGTTAAATTGCACAATTGCATCTTTTAAACTATGATTGTTGATGCTGTAAATTTCTTGGGCTGTTAATTGTAAACCCATTTTTTGCATGTCGCGGTGATTTAAACGTTCGATGAACATTAAAAACCACATTCCTTCATCGGCTTTTACCGAAGCTGGAATTAGCATAATAGCTGAAACGACAAATAATAATACTTTTTTCATAATGTATTTTGTTCTTTTGATTTGTGTTGCGAATATACTTAAAAATACGATTTCGATAAAATTATCATGAAAAAATCATGAAAAATTGTATCAATTTTAACTTTTTATTAGATTAACTGCAATAAAACAAAAAAGCATCTTCAAGTTGAAGATGCTTTCTAATGAGTTTTATAACTAGTTATTTTTCTTCTACATTCAACATTTGCCACAATTTGTCTTTCAACTCTTGTAAACCTTGTTGCGCAACAGACGAAATAAATAAATAAGGTGTTCCTTTGAATGCTGCGTCTAATTGTTTTTTCAATTCTGCTTGTAATTCACTGTCTAACATATCGCATTTTGAAATGACAATCAAACGATCTTTATCTAACATTTCGGGATTGTAACGACGTAATTCATCTAACAAAATTTCGAATTCTTTTTTAATATCATCGGCATCAGCTGGAACTAAAAACAACAAAGTTGAATTACGCTCAATATGACGCAAAAAGTAATGTCCTAATCCTTTTCCTTCAGCTGCACCTTCAATAATTCCTGGAATATCTGCCATTACAAAGGATTGAAAATCTCTATATGCTACAATTCCTAGATTAGGCTTTAAAGTGGTAAACGGATAATCCGCGATTTTTGGCTTAGCCGAAGTTAATACGGAAAGCAACGTTGATTTTCCAGCATTTGGAAAACCTACTAATCCTACGTCGGCTAATACTTTTAATTCTAAAGTAACATCAACTTCTTTAACTGGCATTCCAGGTTGCGCGTAACGAGGTGTTTGATTGGTTGAACTTCTAAAATTCCAGTTTCCTAAACCGCCTTTTCCTCCTTCCGCTAAAATTCTAACCTCTTCGTGTTCCGTTATTTCAAATAAAATATCGCCTGTTTCTTGATCTTTTACGACCGTTCCTAAAGGCACTTCTACAAATTTATCTTCTCCATCATGACCTGTACTTCTAGAGCTTCCTCCGTCGCCACCATGACCAGCACGCATGTGTTTTACAAATTTTAAGTGAAATAACGTCCAAAGATTTTTATTTCCTTTGATGTAAACATGTCCGCCACGACCTCCATCTCCTCCATCGGGCCCACCTTTTTCTATAAATTTTTCACGATGCAAATGCGATGAGCCTTTCCCTCCTTTTCCGGAAGAAACATATATTTTTACGTAGTCAACAAAATTTCCCTCTGTCATTTTTTCTTAGTGTACAGTCATCAGTATGGAGTATTCAGTTATTTTTTAACCTATAAACTTTCCTATCTGATGACAATTTGTTGTTTTAAATGTGCTGTATTTATAATTGCTTACTAGATACTGAACACTGAATAGTTTATTATTATTCTTTATATTGTTTGATAAGTACTTTATCTATTTTGGCGCCTTCCATAGTTAACGCTTCTAATTCTAATTTATTCCAAATTATTTTGTCACCTTGATTAGGAATATTTCCAAGTTCTGTGATGAAAAAACCGCTTACTGTAGTTACTTCATAATCATTAATTAATTCGTCCAAATCGAAAAAAGTTAAGAAATCGTGTAAAGAATATTGGCCATCAACTAGCCAGGTTCCATCTTCATTTGCTACTAATTTGTATTCATCTTCGTCAAAATCAGAGGCATCGCCTACTAGAGCTTCTAAAATATCATTGAGCGTTATAACTCCTTGAAAAATAGCATGTTCGTCTACAACAAATGCATAGTGTAGCTTTGAAGTTTTGAAATTTTCCAAGGCTTTATAAGCCGAAGTTTGTTCTATTAAATAAACCGGTTCTTTAGTAATAATTTTTAAATCAAAATCGCCCGATTCAAAACTCACAAATAAGTCTTTAAGCAAAACCAATCCGATAACATTATCTAAATTATCTTCACATACCGGATAAACCGAATGCAATTCATCAATAACCTTTGCCTTAATTTCTTCTTTGGAATCTTCAAGTGATAAATAAACAATATCACTACGATGCGTCATTAAAGAATTTACTTTTCTATCGCCAATATGAAACACCCGTTCCACAATATCTTGCTCAATTTCCTGAACTTCCCCTACTTCTGTACCTTCTTTTATAATGGCTTTGATTTCCTCTTCGGTTACTTTTCCATCTGCGGTAGGTTTGATTTGAAATATTTTAAGCAAAAAATCGGTTGAAGTTGTTAATAACCAAATAAAAGGCATTGTTATTATTGAAACAAATTTCATAGGATAAGCAACTCCTTTTGCAATAGTTTCTGGGAAATTTAAACCGATACGTTTTGGCAACAATTCACCTAAAACCAATGAGAAAAAAGTTAAAGTTACTACTACAATTCCAACAGCAATTGAATTTGCATACGGACTTAAAGCTTCGAATGATGCTACAAAATTTTGTACATCGGTGGTAATTTTATCTCCCGAATAAATACCGGTTAAGATTCCAATTAAGGTTATTCCAATTTGAACGGTAGATAAAAATTTATTAGGCGAATTGGCTAAATCTAATGCTGCTTTTGCATTTTTATTGCCTTTTTTTGCAGCCATTTCTAATCGATTTTTTCGGGCAGAAATCAATGCAATTTCAGACATTGAGAAGATACCATTCAATAAAATCAAGAAAAGAATAATTAAAATTTCCATAGTTTAAAGTTATAAAAAAAGAGCCTATCCTGAATATTGGAATTTGCTCCTTTTCTCTTTGCAAATATCTAAAAAAAAAATGAATGCTCGAAATTTATCTTAGTTGCTTAATTTTCAGATTATAATTGATCCAATACCAAGCTTAATCTTTCAGTAACTTCTGCTATTGAACCTATTCCATTAACTGCATAAAACTTATCTTGATTTTTATAAAAATTCATCAATGGAGCCGTTTTTTGGTTGTATTCATCATAACGATTTCTGATTTTTTCTTCATCTTGATCGTCTGGTCTACCCGAAGTTTTTCCTCTTTCTAATAAACGTGCCACTAAAATATTATCGTCGGCTTCTAAGGCAACAGTAGCTGTAATTTCTTGATTCTTACTAGTTAAAAAAGTATCTAAAGCTTCAGCTTGTGCAATAGTTCTAGGAAAACCATCAAACAAAAAACCGGCAGCTTGTGGATTCTTATCTACTTCGCTTTGCAACATTTGAATGGTTACGGCATCGGGCACTAAATCTCCTTTATCCATAAATGTTTTGGCTAATCTTCCTAGTTCTGTATCATTTTTAATATTAAATCTAAAAATATCACCCGTAGATAAATGCACTAAATTATATTTGTCTTTTAAAAATTCGGCTTGTGTTCCTTTTCCTGCTCCTGGTTTCCCAAATAATACGATATTAATCATTGTTACGTTGTGTTTATAAATTTTAGTCTTTATTCTATTTTCTCTTATCTATTTTCTTTACTCAGATAATTGATATACGTCTTTTAAATTCCGACCTAATCCATCATAATCTAATCCATAGCCAACAATAAATTTATTCGGAATACGAATTCCTACATAATCTAATTTGATGTCCTTTTTATAGGCTTCGGGTTTTAAAAACAAAGTGGCTATTTTAAAATGTTTTACATTATGCGATTTAAATATTGCTTTTAATTCTTCAATAGTATGACCCGTATCTACAATATCTTCTACGATAATTACAGAACGACCTTCTAAATTTTGATTGATTCCAATTAATTGTTTTACCTCATTTGTTGTTTGTGTTCCTTCATAAGAAGCCATTTTTACAAAAGAAACTTCACAAGGTTGGTTGTATTTTTTTAGTAAATCGGAAACCACCATAAAAGAACCGTTTAAAACCCCAATAAAAACTGGAATATCGTCAAAAAAATCAGCCTCAATTTGCTTCGCCATGGTTTCTAGCGCAAAATTAATTTCTTCTTCAGCAATGAAAACCTCAAATTTTTTATCGTGTAATTGAATCACTTTAGTTGTTTTTAAAATAGTGAACAAATTTAATGAAGTAGTAAGGATTTCAAACTAACTATTTTGACTTTTTTGCAAATTTGGTATATTTACAAAATGAAAACCGAATTAGTATCGAAAATTGACCAAAGCACGGCACATCGAAAAAGTCGTGAGCAGTTGAGCAATTATATTCTTCGGAATTTGGATATGCTAAGTTATTTCGTTCAAATTGCTTTCGATACTTCTGATAAAAATCATGTAAAGGCGTTTTGGAGTATAGAATTGGTTTGTCAAAAAAAGTTAAAGCTTTTTGTTCCTTATCTCGATTTGTTTTGCGAAGTGTTACCTAAATTGAAAGATGATTCGGCGATTAGACCTGCAACGAAAATTTGCTTGTTTTTATCCAAAAGTAACCATAGAAAAAATGGCATTTCGTTAACTCAAGAACAAGAACATCTATTAATAGAAGCCTTACTTGACCGATTAATTCAAAACGAAAAAGTAGCCGCAAAAGTGTATGCCATGCGAGCGCTATTTATGTTAGGGAAAAAATATAATTGGGTGCATGATGAATTAAAAATCATCATCGAACAAGATTATGCAAATCATTCGGCAGCGTATCAAGCCGCAACAAGAAATTTACTAAAAAAACTCTACAAGTAATATTTTCTGAATGCTAAATTCTGAAATCTAAATTCTTACTCTTATCTTTGCGCAAACAACAACTACAACAAATGAACTATTTTTCTTCTGATTTTAAATTAGGAATTTTAGGCGGAGGGCAATTGGGTAAAATGCTTTTGACCGAAACCCGAAAATTTGATATCCAAACTTTCGTATTAGAACCAAGTGAAGAAGCGCCTGCCCGTTTGAGTTGTAACGAATTTATTAAAGGTAGTTTGATGGATTTTGACACGGTGTACCAATTTGGAAAAAAAGTAGATGTATTAACTATCGAAATTGAAAATGTAAATTTAGACGCTTTAGATCAACTAGAAGCAGAAGGATTACCTATTTACCCTTCACCAAAAACCTTGCGTTTGATTCAAAATAAAGGAAAACAAAAAGATTATTACGTAGCAAACGATATTCCCACTTCGCCTCACAGTCGCTTTGTGGATTTAAATGATTTGAGAACTACGATAGAAAAAGATGAATTAGAATTTCCGTTTGTATGGAAATGTGCGCAATTTGGTTATGATGGAAATGGCGTAAAAATTTGTCGTTCGGCATTAGACTTGGTAAATTTACCCGATGTAGAATGTATTGCCGAAGAAATGGTTCCGTTTAAAAATGAGTTAGCGGTAATTGTAGCGCGTTCGGTTTCTGGTGAAGTTAAAACCTATCCCGTAGTTGAGATGGAATTTCATCCCGAAGCTAATCAAGTGGAATATGTAATTTGTCCAGCTCGTATTGAAGCAACAGTAGCTCAAAAAGCAACAGAAATTGCCTTAAAAGTTTCAGAAGCGTTCAACCATGTTGGATTATTAGCTGTAGAAATGTTCCAAACCGAAGACGATGAAATTTTAGTAAATGAAGTCGCGCCAAGACCCCATAATTCGGGTCATTATTCAATTGAAGCGAGTTATACTTCCCAATTTGAAAACCATTTGCGTGCGATTTTAAATCTACCTTTGGGAAATACGGATAGCAAAGTTGCCGGAATTATGGTAAATTTGGTGGGTTCAGAAGGTTATTCTGGACAAGTAGTATACGAAAACATAGATAAAATCATGGCAATCGATGGTGTAACGCCTCATATATATGGAAAAAGAGAAACAAGACCTTTCCGAAAAATGGGACACGTTACGATTGTAAATGAAGACATGGCAGCAGCCAGAAAAATTGCAGAGGAAGTGAAGAATAGTATAAGAGTAATTAGTGAAGTAAAATAAAAACCAATTTCACGAATTACCACGAATTAATTGGTATAAATTGGTGGAATTCGTGTTAAATAAATAAATCATATGAGTAAAGTAGCAATAATAATGGGAAGCATTTCGGATATGCCAGTTATGCAAGAAGCCATCGACATCTTAAAAGGATTTGATATTGAAACCGAAGTTGATATTGTTTCGGCACACCGAACGCCTGAAAAATTATTTGACTTCAGTAAAAACGCACACGAAAGAGGTATTTCAGTAATTATTGCTGGTGCTGGTGGTGCGGCTCATTTACCTGGAATGGTTGCTTCAATGTCACCACTTCCTGTAATTGGTGTTCCTGTAAAATCGAGTAATTCAATTGATGGCTGGGATTCTGTTTTATCTATACTTCAAATGCCTGGAGGCGTTCCTGTGGCAACCGTTGCACTAAACGGAGCTAAAAACGCCGGAATATTAGCCGCTCAAATCATTGGAAGTTCAGACAAATGTGTTTTAGATAAAATTTTAGCCTACAAAGAGGGATTGAAACTTGGAGTTTTAAAAGCTTCTGAAAACTTAAAATAAAAAATCCCAAACGTTAATTTGGGATTTCTATTTACATAATTCAAACAACTCTAAAAAAATTTAATTTCTCTTAATTTGGGAAAAAAGGGAATTAATCGACATTTCATCGACAAATATAAACACTTTATCGGACAAAACAAATTTTATGACACTTTTTTTTGCACCTTTTACAACAAAATACAAAACTGCTCCTTTTAGTAAAATTTCATTATCCGATTATCAGCCTGCTTTTGAGAAAACTATTGAAATTGCACGAAATGAAATTAATGCTATTGCAATCAATTTAGAAGCGCCAACATTTGAAAATACTATTGAAGCTTTAGATTTTTCAGGAGCAGCTTTAGATCGCTTATCCTCAATTTTCTTCAATTTGAATTCAGCGGAAACCTGTGACGAAATGCAAAAAATTGCACAAGAAGTTTCACCATTATTAACCGAATTTAGTAATGATATTGCGCTAAATGAAGATTTATTTAAACGCATCAAGTCCGTTTACGATCAAAAAGATTCGTTACATTTAACCACTGAACAAGCAACTTTACTCGATAAAAAATTCAAAGGATTTTCTAGAAATGGCGCCTTACTTAATGAAGCAGATAAAGTAAAACTTCGTGAAATTGATACTGAATTGGCCAAACTAAAATTAACTTATGGTGAAAATGTGTTAGCCGAAACTAATAATTATCAATTACATATTACCAATGAAGCTGATTTAAAAGGTTTGCCTGCCGGAGCTAAAGAAATGGCTTCAAGTTTGGCAAAATCAAAAGGAGTAGATGGCTGGATTTTCACCTTAGATTTTCCTATTTATTTACCTTTCGTGACTTATGTAGACAATCGTGAATTACGAAAAGAAATCGCCATTGCTGCTGGTAAAAAATCATTTCAAGAAAATGAATTTGATAATAAAGAAAATGTAAAACGAATTGTAGAATTGCGTCATAAACGAGCTAATTTATTAGGTTATGAATCGCATTCGCATTTTGTTTTAGAGGAACGAATGGCGCAAAATCCATCCAACGTACAATCGTTTTTGAATGATTTATTGGAAAAAGCAAAACCTGCTGCTGAAAAAGAATTTGCTCAGTTGACCGCTTTCGCAAAAGAATTAGACAGAATTGATCAACTAGAAAAATGGGATGGTGCCTACTATTCAGAAAAATTGAAACAAAAATTATTCAGTTTGGATGATGAGTTATTAAAACCGTATTTCAAATTGGAAAATGTGTTGAATGGAGCTTTCACCATCGCTGAAAAACTATTCGGAATAACATTCAAAGAAGTTTTTGATATTGACAAGTATCATGAAGACGTACAAACTTTTGAAGTATTATCCCCTAGCAGTAGGGGATCTCACGAACTAGTAGCCATTTTCTATTCCGATTTTTTTCCAAGAAAAGGAAAACGAAATGGCGCTTGGATGACGTCATTTAAACCTCAATATATAAAAGACGGAATCAACGAAAGACCTCATGTTTCTATCGTTTGTAATTTCACACCTCCTATTGTCAGTTCCGAGAAATCGGAATCAAAACCTTCGCTATTAACTTTCAATGAAGTAACGACATTGTTTCACGAATTTGGACACGCGTTGCACGGCATGTTAGCCAACACAACTTATCCGAGTTTATCAGGAACTTCGGTGTATTGGGATTTTGTGGAATTACCAAGTCAAGTGATGGAAAACTGGTGTTATGAACCCGAAGCATTGGCTTTGTTTGCGAAACATTATGAAACGGAAGAAATTATTCCGCAACACTATGTAGAAAAAATCAAAGAAAGTTCGAGTTTCTTAGAAGGAATGGCAACGTTGCGCCAATTAAGTTTTGGAATTTTAGACATGACGTATCATGGAAAATCACAAACTATTGAAGATGTAAAAGCCTTTGAAAAACAAGCAATGGAAGGCACAAGTTTATATCCAGATGTAGCAGAAAATTGCATGAGTACTTCTTTTTCGCATATTTTTCAAGGCGGTTATTCTTCGGGATATTACAGCTACAAATGGGCAGAAGTTTTAGATGCCGATGCCTTTGCGTATTTCCTAGAAAAAGGCATTTTTAATACAGAAGTAGCAACCAAATTCAAAGATAACGTACTTTCAAAAGGCGGCACCGAATTACCAATGGAATTGTATAAAAAATTCAGAGGTCAGGAACCGAAAGTGGAGGCTTTGTTGAAAAGGGCTGGGTTGGTTTAATTGATCGAATTACTAAACAATATGCGACATAATAGTTTGAGTCGCTCCTTTATTCATTTGAACAAATGTGTTGCAAATATGTCCTTTTTCGAGTCGTTCGTCTTCGTTTTGAAGTAATAGATCAAACGCCTCATTCAATTGGGTTTGATTTTGAATAGTCAAACAACCTTCTAAATTTACTAAAGCTATCGCTTCTGAAAAATGCGAATAATTTGGACCAATAACCACTGGAATTCCAAACGTAGCCGGTTCTAAAAGGTTATGCACACCTGGATTTCCAAAACCACCACCAACATAGGCAATGTCTGCATAGGAATAAATTTTGGTTAAAATTCCGATGGTGTCAATAACGAAAACAGCATAATTTGATACATCAACATTATTTTTTTCCGAAAACAGAATCGTTTTTTTAGAAATTTGGGTTTTGAGATTTAAAATTTGATTATGATTTATATTATGTGGTGCAATAATAAATTTTACGTTTTCTGAAGATTTATTAATGTAATTTACTAATAAATCTTCATCTTTAGGCCAACTACTACCAATAACAATTGTAGTTTGATTGTTTTTAAATTGTTCGATAAAATCTAACGTATTGTCTTTTTCTAAAATCGCCACTACCCTATCAAAACGGGTATCTCCAGAAATTTTAACGTTTTCAAAACCTATAGACTGTAATAATTTTTTTGAATTTTCATTCTGTACAAAAAAATAAGTAAATGTTTTCAGTGCCTTTCTATAAAATCCACCATACCACTTAAAAAAGAGTTGCTTTTCGCGAAAAATTCCTGAGATTAAATATGTTGAAATCGATCTTTTTTTAAGCTCTTTTAAATAATTCGGCCAAAATTCGTACTTAATAAAAAATGCTTTTTCCGGATGAACCAAATCTAAAAATTGTTTTGCATTGGAAATCGTATCCAAAGGTAAATAAACGGTAACATCTGCTATTGTATTGTTTTTTCGTACTTCATAACCCGAAGGCGAGAAAAAAGTAAGAACAATTTTATGATTTGGATAGTGTTGCTTGATGGCTTCAATTACTGGCAAGCCTTGTTCATATTCACCCAAAGATGCTGCGTGAAACCAAATTGTTTTATCAGAAGTTTGAATTTTATCAGCTAAAGTTTCGAAAACTGATTTTCTTCCTTCTACAAACAAGTTCAATTTTGGACTAAAAAGCGCCAAAATCTTTAAAAGCTGCGAAACAAAAAGTAGTATAAAGTTATATATAAATGACATAGTACTAATTTATGTTGCTAAATTACGTTTCTTTTATGGAACACAAAAAATGTAAGCAGAATTTCTTACTTTTGCTTGACTTAATTAGATTAGGAAGATGAAAAAATTACAAATGGTTGACTTAAAAAGTCAGTACGAAAAGATAAAAGAAGAAGTAAATGCGTCTATTCAAGAGGTTTTAGACAACAATACCTATATTAATGGTCCATTAGTGCATCAATTTCAGGCCGATTTAGAAAAATATTTAGGCGCAAAACACGTAATTCCTTGTGCCAACGGAACAGATGCCTTACAAATTGCCATGATGGGATTAGGCCTTCAACCTGGTGACGAAGTAATCACTGCCGATTTCACCTTCGCGGCTACTGTCGAAGTTATTGCTTTATTGCAATTAACGCCAGTTTTGGTGGATGTTGATATGAATAATATGAATATTTCATTAGAAGGAATTCGTAAAGCGATTACTCCAAAAACTAAAGCCATTGTTCCCGTTCATTTATTTGGTCGTGCAGCAAATATGGATGCGATTATGGAAATTGCCAACGCACATAATTTATATGTAATTGAAGATAATGCGCAAGCCATTGGAGCGGATTATACATCAAAAAATGGTTCTAAAAAGAAAGTAGGAACCATTGGGCACGTAGCTGCTACTTCTTTTTTTCCATCTAAAAACTTAGGTTGTTACGGCGATGGTGGAGCTATTTATACAAACGATGACAATTTAGCACACATTATTAGAGGAATTGTAAATCACGGAATGTATGAAAGATATCATCACGATGTTGTAGGTGTAAATTCTCGTTTAGATAGTATTCAAGCTGGGGTTTTAAAAGCAAAATTACAGCATTTAGACACATATAACATTGCACGTCAAGATGCAGCAAGAAAATATTCACTTGCATTAGGTGTAAATAAAAATATCGTAGCACCAACTATTTGTGAAAGTTGCGATTGTCACGTATTCCATCAATATGTAATTCGTATTACCAATGGAAAACGCGATGGATTATTAGCTCATTTACAAGAAAAAGGTATTCCTTGTGCTATTTATTATCCAATTCCTTTACATAGTCAGAAAGCGTATGCGGATGTTCGTTATAAAGAAGAAGATTTCCCTGTAACCAATCAGTTATGTAAAGAAGTGATTGCTTTACCAATGCATACCGAATTAGACGATGAACAAATTAAATTTATTACCGATACGGTTTTAGAATACGTTTAAATTAGTTTTCAGTTTATGCTTTCAGTAGTTAAGCTGTTAGCTATCAGCTGTAAGCCATAAGCTAAAAAAAATGAAGATATTAGTTACAGGTGGTTTAGGGTTTATCGGTTCACACACCGTTGTAGAATTGCAAAATGAAGGTTTTGAGGTTATTGCAATTGACAATCTTTCCAATTCTTCTATGGAAGTTTTAAATGGAATTGAACGAATAACCGGTAAAAAACCAATTTTTGAAAATATCGATTTACGAGAAAAAACTGCAGTTCAAAATTTCTTTGCAACACATACTGATATTTCTGGAGTAATTCATTTTGCTGCAAGTAAAGCTGTGGGTGAAAGTGTCGAAAATCCATTATTATATTACGAAAACAACATTAGTGCCTTAATTTATGTTCTGCAAGAACTTACTAAATTACCGTCTGCAAATTTTATTTTTAGTTCTTCTTGTACGGTTTACGGTCAAGCCGAAAAAATGCCGATTACAGAAGACGCACCAATTCAAACTGCAATGTCGCCTTACGGAAACACAAAGCAAATTGGTGAAGAAATCATTACCGATACTTCAAAAGTAAGTGCATTAAATGCTATTTTATTGCGTTATTTTAATCCGATTGGCGCACATGAATCGGCTGAAATTGGTGAATTACCTTTAGGTGTTCCTCAAAATTTAGTGCCATTTATTACACAAACGGCTATTGGTTTACGTGAAAAATTATCGGTGTTTGGAAACGACTATCCCACTCCAGACGGAACTGCAATAAGAGATTATATTCATGTTGTGGATTTAGCTAAAGCACATGTTGTGGCACTTAAACGATTACTAAACCAACAAAATCTTGAAAACGTAGAAATTTTCAATTTAGGAACTGGAACAGGTAGTTCGGTTTTACAAGTCATAAACGCGTTTGAAAAAGTATCTGATCAAAAATTAAAATACCAAATTATTGGCAGACGTGAAGGTGACATTACAGAAGCTTATGCTAATACCGAAAAAGCAAATTCCATTCTTGGTTGGAAAACGCAATCGTCTTTAGAAGAAGCTTTAGCGAGTGCTTGGAAATGGGAAAGAAAGATTAGAAATAAGTAAGCATCCTTTGGGCTAACCACCAAAATATTGGAATACTTTCAACCCAAAAACTAGCGTAATATTTGGATCGTTTTTCGTTCGAAAAATATAAAAAACCGGCAATAACTAGGATAAAAAACAAATTGAGAAGTAGTATTTCATTTTGAATTACACCATCAATTCCTATAAACACCAACAATAAAAAATAACCCAATTTTTTAGTGTTTGCTATTCCTATTCGTTGTGGCAATGTCTGTAATGCAACTGTATCAAATTGCAAATCAATGATTTCAAAAATGCACATCAAAGCATAGATCAATACAAACCGCTGTATAGCTTGCAACACTACTATTTCAGTAATAGTAATCTCTAATGCTACAACCGGAAGTAAAAAAGTAACTAGTGTCCAACTCAAGGCTACTAAAAACACCTTAAATCCAATCCAATTTCGACCAGAATTCAACCAGCCAAAAAAAGAAAATCCATAAAGTATGGTTATAAATAATGACGATATAGCAACAACTTGCGCTTCTATTTCAAACTGAAAAAAATAATAAAGTGCGGCTGCAAAAGCAATCAAACTTAGCAAAAATATAAATTGAAATTTCTTTGAAATTTGATGCTTTTTTAATTTATAAACGCTAAAATATTTAATTACATTATAAGCAGTAATGGTGCCAAAAAAACCGAAATAAGCAACATCACAATCATAAGAACTGTTTAATGATGTAAAAGTCAGCAAAATAAATGCATAGGCGGCAAACGCAACATGAATGCTACTCGCAATGTAAAAGTCAAATATTTTCTTATAAAACATCATTCAACAAAAATAATCAATCTGTTAATAAGATATTGATTTAGTTGATAAAATCACAAAAAATCAGTCTTTAAATTCTAAAAATTAAAAGATTAATAATTACTTTTGTTGTTTAATACAACACAAAAAAACACTTATACATTTTATCAAAAAATGAAAACAGATGCTTTTGCTTTAAGACACATTGGAACAGGTGAAAAAGACCTAAACCACATGTTAAAAACTATTGGAGTAGATTCAGTAGATCAATTAATTTACGAAACTATTCCTACAGATATTCGTTTAAAAAACGAACTAAATCTTGAAAAACCGATGACTGAATATGAATATTTAAATCATATTCAAGAATTGGGTAAAAAGAATAAAGTTTTCAAATCATATATTGGATTAGGTTACAACCCTGCTATTGTTCCTGCGGTAATTCAAAGAAACGTTTTTGAAAATCCGGGTTGGTACACAGCATATACGCCTTATCAAGCGGAAATTGCGCAAGGTCGTTTAGAAGCCATTTTAAATTACCAAACTACAGTTATTGAACTTACTGGAATGGAAATTGCAAATGCTTCTTTATTAGATGAATCTACAGCTGCAGCTGAAGCAATGACTTTGCTGTTTGATGTTCGTACTCGTGATCAAAAGAAAAATAATGTTTCTAAATTCTTTGTTTCAGAAGAAATTTTACCACAAACATTATCTGTTTTACAAACTCGTTCTACGCCACTAAATATAGAATTAGTAGTTGGAAATCATGAAACATTTGATTTTTCTTCAGACTTTTTTGGAGCCATCCTTCAGTATCCAGGGAAGTTTGGTCAATTAAACGACTATACTTCATTTATAGCAAAAGCATCAGAAAATGAAATTAAAGTTGCTGTTGCTGCTGATATTTTATCTTTAGTAAAATTAAAATCTCCAGGTGAAATGGGCGCTGCGGTTGTAGTTGGTACTTCACAACGTTTTGGAATTCCAATGGGTTATGGTGGTCCTCATGCTGCTTTTTTCGCAACAAAAGACGAATACAAACGCTCAATGCCAGGTAGAATTATTGGCGTTTCAATTGATGTAAACGGAAATCGCGCCTTACGTATGGCTTTGGGAACAAGAGAACAACATATTAAACGTGAAAAAGCAACTTCAAATATCTGTACCGCTCAAGTTTTATTAGCAGTTATGGCCGGAATGTATGCGGTTTATCACGGACCAAAAGGATTAAAATATATTGCCAACAAAGTGCATAATTCAGCAAACACGGCTGTAGAAGCTTTAAACAAAATTGGTGTGTATCAAACGAATACTTCTTATTTTGACACCATAAATGTAAAAGGGGATGCTGCAAAAGTGAAAGCTATTGCAGAAAAAAATGAGGTGAATTTCTATTATATTGATACCAATACCATTTCAATTTCATTCAATGAAACTACTTCTATTTCTGATATCAATCAGATTGTAGCTATTTTCGCTGAAGCCAAAGAAAAAACATTTGAACCTATTACTGAATTAGTAGAAATATCTGTAATATCAGAAAATTTAATTAGAAAATCAACTTTCTTACAACATGATGTTTTTAATAACAATCATTCTGAAAGTCAGTTGATGCGTTATATTAAAAAATTAGAACGTAAAGATTTAGCATTAAATCACTCGATGATTTCATTAGGTTCTTGTACGATGAAATTAAACGCAGCTGCCGAAATGTTGCCTTTATCTATGGGAAATTGGAACAACATTCATCCATTCGCACCATTAGACCAAGTGGAAGGTTATTTAACCATGCTTAAAAAATTGGAATTGCAATTAAATGAAGTAACTGGTTTTACAGGTACAACATTACAGCCTAATTCTGGTGCACAAGGCGAATATGCAGGTTTAATGACCATTCGCGCATTTCATTTATCACGCGGCGATAAACACAGAACGGTTTGTTTAATTCCATCATCGGCACACGGTACAAATCCTGCCTCAGCAGCAATGGCTGGAATGGAAATTATTGTTACAAAAACTACTCCAGAAGGAAATATTGATGTAGAAGATTTAAGAGAAAAAGCTATTTTACATTCGGCTAATTTGGCTGCTTTAATGGTAACCTATCCATCTACTCACGGTGTTTTTGAAAGTTCAATTATTGAAATCACAAACCTAATTCATGAAAATGGCGGTTTAGTTTATATGGATGGTGCCAATATGAACGCGCAAGTTGGATTAACCAATCCAGCTACGATTGGCGCAGATGTTTGTCACTTAAACCTTCACAAAACGTTTGCTATCCCTCATGGCGGTGGCGGACCTGGTGTTGGACCAATCTGTGTTAACGATAAATTAGTGCCTTTTTTACCATCTAACCCAATTGTTAAAGTTGGTGGTGACCAAGCCATTACAGCTATTTCTGCAGCTCCTTATGGCTCGGCTTTAGTATGCTTAATTTCGTATGGTTACATTTGCATGTTAGGTGCAGAAGGATTAACAAATGCCACAAAACACGCCATTTTAAATGCCAATTATATGAAAGCACGTTTAGAAGCGCATTATCCAATTTTATATTCAGGCGAAATGGGAAGAGCTGCTCATGAAATGATTTTAGATTGTCGTGCTTTTGAAGATAATGGAATTAAAGTAACTGATATTGCGAAACGTTTAATGGATTATGGCTTCCACGCCCCAACAGTTTCTTTCCCAGTTGCTGGAACTTTGATGATTGAACCAACAGAATCAGAAGATTTAGCAGAATTAGATCGTTTTTGTGATGCTATGATTGCTATTCGTAAAGAAATTAATGCGTCTTCAAAAGAAGATATACAAAATATTTTAAAAAATGCACCGCACACGTTAGCCATGGTTACTTCAGACGAATGGGTTTTCCCTTATACAAGAGAAGTTGCAGCATTTCCATTAGAATATATTGCTGATAATAAATTTTGGCCAA
>CAMDQL010000017.1 GCA_945905915.1 Flavobacterium psychrophilum | reverse complement strand
GCGCAATATGGCCAGCGCGTTTGGAACATTCAAGGAAATTCAACCGAAGAAATTGCAGAGAAAGCCATTGAAAAAACAGTGGAGTTCTTCCACAAAATGGGCATGAAAACCAAATTATCTGAAAACGCTGAAAACATCGAAAAAACTGCCGATTTTATAGTCAATCGATTTGAAGAAAGAGGTTGGAAAGCTTTAGGCGAAAAACAAAATGTTACTTTAGATAAAGTGAGAACTATTGTAGCAATGAGTTATTAAAATGAACACAAATTTCACAAATTAGCACAAATTTAATTTGCTTTTCAAAGCGAAGCTTCTTCTTAAAACTTGCTGAACTTTGCGTGAAACTTTGAGAACTTTGCATTAAAATTAATCATTTTATAAGCAGTGATTCTTAAAAAACTATGTGACTATGTGTTTAAAACCCGTTTCAAGCATCCGTTTTTTGTAAATCCTTTTTAAATAACTATTTTTGATGTTCAAAATTAAATCGGAAAATGGAAAATAAGCCAAAATTTGCAGTCATTGGAGGAGGAAGTTGGGCTACTGCTATTGCCAAAATGCTTTGTGAAAATCAAGAAGAAATAGCTTGGTACATGCGCAGCACAACTGCAATTGAGCATTTAAAACTACAAAAACACAACCCCAATTATTTAAGTTCGGTTACTTTTGATACTAGCAAATTAAAACTTACAAATGACATTAACGAAGCAGTTGCTTATGCTGATTATGTTATTTTTGTAGTGCCGTCTGCCTTTTTAAGTAAAGAATTAGAAAATTTAACCGAAAGTTTAGAAGGTAAAATTATATTTTCTGCCATTAAAGGAATTGTCCCTGAATCGAGCTTAATTGTAGGCGAGCATTTTAATACTAAATATAATATTCCGTTCGAAAATATTGGTGTAATCACGGGTCCTTGTCATGCAGAAGAAGTGGCAATGGAGCGTTTATCTTATTTAACTATTGCTTGTAGTGACAGGAAAAAAGCAAAATATGTAGCTACTAATTTAAGTTCTCACTATATTAAAGCAAAAACTACAGACGATATTATTGGGACAGAATATGCTGCAGTTCTTAAAAACATTTACGCTATTGCAGCAGGTATGGCTCATGGTTTAGGCTATGGTGATAATTTTCAAGCGGTATTAATGAGTAATGGCATTCGCGAAATGAAGAAATTCATTCGTAAAGTTCATAAAATGAAACGAAATATTAATAATTCGGCCTATTTAGGTGATTTATTAGTTACAGGATATTCGGTGTTTTCAAGAAACAGAATGTTTGGGAATATGATTGGAAAAGGCTACACCGTAAAATCGGCACAAATGGAAATGAGTATGGTGGCTGAAGGCTATTATGCTGTAAAAAGTGCCTACAAATTAAACCAAGAATATGGTGCTGATACCCCAATTATTGATGCGGTATACCAAATTTTATATGAAAATAAAGAAGCAAAAGCTGTTTTCAAAAAATTAACCGATCAATTGAACTAACCCATGCTATCATTAAAATCAGGATCAATTGACCATTTAATTGATCATCCAGGCATAATTACTGCGTTTACCGTTACCATTATTGCAATGTTAGTGCTAGATTTAGGTGTTTTAAACAAAAAAGGGCACGTCGTTTCTAATCGTGAAGCGGCAATTTGGTCAGCGGTTTGGATTTCTTTATCAATGGGATT
Source organism: Flavobacterium psychrophilum (assembly GCA_945905915.1). Taxonomy (GTDB): domain Bacteria; phylum Bacteroidota; class Bacteroidia; order Flavobacteriales; family Flavobacteriaceae; genus Flavobacterium; species Flavobacterium psychrophilum_S. Next base: position 25,478 of record CAMDQL010000017.1, on the reverse strand, counting down.
TAGTGGTATTATTTATCACTATATGGGTGCCGAAAAATTCATGCAATTTCAAGGAGCGTATTGGATTGAAAAAGCACTTTCAGTAGATAATTTATTTGTTTTTATCTTAGTCTTTGGTTATTTTAATGTGGCCAAAGAAGCGCAACACAAAGTCTTATTTTGGGGTGTAATTGGTGCTTTGGTTTTTAGAGCCATTTTTATTTTTACTGGAGTTTGGTTGCTGAATTATACCTATTTACCCGAAATGGAACTCTTCGGTCAAATGGTAAAAATCAATTATCTTTTAACCATTTTCGGAATTATTCTCATCGTTGCCGGAATCAAATCGGGCTTTAGTAATGAAGAAGACGAAGGCAGTAAAGATTTTAGTAAAAGTGCTGGTTCAAAATTGGTACACCGCTTTTTTAAAGTAAGTCCAAATTTTGATGGCGATAAATTCTTTACCATCCAAAACGGAATCAAAATGGCAACACCGTTATTTGTAGTAGTTGCGATTGTAGAATTTACCGATTTATTATTTGCTGTTGACAGTATTCCGGCCATTTTCGCCATCGCGCCAAATGATCCGTTTATTTTATACACGTCAAATATTTTTGCGATTTTAGGATTGCGTTCGTTATATTTCTTGCTGGCCAACTTTATGTACATGTTCAGTAAATTGAAATATGGATTGGCTATCATTTTAAGTTTTATTGGTGTAAAAATGATTATAGCGCCATTTTTTCACATTGAAACCACTGTTTCGCTGTTGGTTGTTGGCGGTGTGTTAATATTGTCTGTAATCGCTTCCTTATTGTTTCCTGATAAGGATTAATCTTATAAACCACTAAGTACACAAAGAAGGTACAAAGAACACTATTAATGTGAACTATGTGCCTTCTTTTGTTTTTTAGAATAAGGATTTACTTTATCGTAATCTCATCTACAAAAATAAACGCATCACCACCAAAACCTTGATGCCATTCTGGTAATTTCCCGAAGTTCTTGGCAATAACTTTTACGTAACGTGCTTTTTTGGCTTTGGTTTCGTTGGATGTGAAATTCAAAATAGTATTTTCTTCTGTTTTTGGATCTAATGTGTTTTCTACCGAACCAAAATAAGTAAAATTCACATTATCATCTGAAATGTAATATTCCACTTTGGTTGGCATTAAAATCCACGAACGTTGGTCTTGTAAAAAACGGGCTGAGATTTCAGAAATGGTTTTTACTTCTTTTAAATCAACCACCGCTTCAAAATCCTGGCTTTGATAGCCTTGCCAATCGCCTTTACGCCAGTTCTCTGTTCCTAAAATACCATCTAACAACCCTTCAGGACCACCAGCGTGATATTGTGGATTGTATTTGGATTTAATGTTGATGCTGTAATTGTTTGGTTTTTTGAAGAAGGTTGCGGAAATTCTTTTACTAGTATAATTAGGTTGAGGTTCAACTAATCTTTTAGGCATCGTTTGAGCAAATATTTTTTGTGAACTATTAATTTCAATTGGTTGATTATATTTTTTAAATGGAAGAATTCTATTTCCATTTAAATCTTCCGAATAAAAATACATATCTATATTGTCTTTATTAAATAATGAAATAATCATTTTATCTTTAAAAGCTTTGCTTTCCGCTTGAATTACTGGAACTGGGATAATCGATGGAAAAACTTCTTTCTCTTTAAAATCCATAGAAAATTGAGGTAAAATTCTAGTTTTCTCAAATGGTTGATTTATATATTCAGCTTTTTTACCATCCACACTAACTTTTATATTTTCGATAAAAGGTAAAGTAATATCCCACAATAAATCACCAGGAGTAACATCATAAATCCCCATCGCACTCAACACATACCAAGCACTCATTTGTCCACAATCTTCGTTTCCAATTAATCCATCTGGGGTATTTTTGTAGAAATTATCTAAAATATACTTGACTTTTTCATTCGTTTTTTCTGGTTTTCCTACATAATTGTACAAATACGCCATGTGGTGACTGGGTTCGTTTCCGTGAGCATATTGTCCAATTAAACCTGTAACATCGACTTGTTCTCTACCTGTAGTTTTGCTTTCGCTGTTGAACATTTTATCTAACTTGGCTTCAAATTTAGCTGCTCCGCCATACGCTTGAATCATTCCAGAAATATCTTGTGGTACGAAAAAGGAGTACTGCCAAGAATTACCTTCCGTAAAATTATTATTCACTTCTCTTGGATCAAAAGGTTTATCCCAACCGCCGTTTTTCTTTGGACGCATGAAACCCGTTTCCCAATCGAAAATATTTTTCCAATTTTGAGAACGCATCATAAAATACTGATAGTCTTCTTGCTTTTTTAAAAGCTTAGCCATTTGGGCAATACACCAATCGTCATACGCATATTCTAAGGTTTTAGAAACGCTTTCGTGTTCGTCATCCATCGAAATGAAGCCGTTTTTCTTGTAGGCTTCTAATCCTAAAACATCGCGCATCGCGGAAGCTTTACTTGCTTCAAAGGCTTTTTCGTAATCAAAACCTGTAATGCCTTTTGCCATCGCATCGGCGATTACAGAAACCGAATGATAACCAATCATACAATCCGTTTCATTGGACGCTAATTCCCAAACAGGTAATCTACCGCCTTGTTCGTATTGTTTAATGAAAGTGTTGATGTAATCGGAAGTACGTTTTTTGTCAATCAAGGTATAAAGTGGATGTGCTGCCCGAAACGTATCCCAAAGTGAAAAAACGGTGTAATAATCAAACCCTTCTGCTGTATGATTTTGGTTGTCTCTACCACGGTATTTTCCGTCTATATCTTGGGCAATATTTGGTTGCATCATCGTGTGATACAAAGCCGTGTAAAAAATCGCTAACTTATCTTTATCATCAGAAGTTACTTCAATTTTTGATAATTCTTTGTTCCAAAGGGTTTCTGCTTCTTTCTTAACTTTATCAAAATCCCAATGGTTAATTTCGGAACTGTTCAATTTTGCACCTTCATAACTTGTAGGCGAAAGAGAGACTTTTACGAGAATTTTTTCACCTTTTTTAACAGATTTAGAGAAACTTAAAGCCAATTCCGTTCCTTTGTATAAGCCTTCTAATTTCGTGTTTTCACCTTTTACCGAATTCACTTTCAAAGGCACATTAAACTCAATTTGAGCGAAAACATATTGATCTCTTGCCCAAGCTTCACTTCTTCGTAAGACTTCAATGGTTCTATCATCAATAATTCTTAAAGTTCCTTCCAAAAGCTTATCACGGTGATTCAAATCTAAAATTATGTTCGCTTGACCGTCTTTATTAAATGTATATTCGTGAAAACCAACGCGTGTTGAAGTGGTTAATCGTACATCTATATCGTGTTTGTCTAGTTTCACGGAGTAAAATCCTGCGGAAGCTTTTTCATTGGCATGCGAAAAAGTAGAAGAATAGATTTTATTATCAAACGAAGGCTCTCCCATAGTTGGCATCAACATGATATCGCCATAATCCGAAACACCGGTTCCATTTAAATGCGTGTGTGAAAATCCGTAAATAGTATTATCATCATAATGATAACCGCCACAGCCATCCCAACTGCCATCAATACGTGTATCAGGGGACAATTGTACCATTCCATAAGGCACAGTTGCACCAGGAAATGTATGTCCGTGTCCGCCCGTTCCAATAAATGGGTTGACGTGTTTGGCGTAATCTTGTGCTTGTGAAAAAGTAGTCGTTAAAAAGGCTAAAGCAATAAGAAATGATTTCATAAGATTGAAAAATTTCTTAAAGGTAAAAATATTTTCTAATTTTTGTAAGGGTAAGGCTGTTTTTGAGTTTTTACCACATAGAAACATAGGTTTTTCTTGTTTTGCTTTTAGGCGTTACACTTTTTTGAGGTAACAATAGAATTATGTTGATTTTAAACAAATAAGTCAAATAAGAAAGTTTAAAAAGTTATGGTTTATATGGGTTCATATAAGTTTTCCTATGTTGACTATGTAAAATGAAATGCCTTAACTTTTATAAAGTTAATCTATGTTTCTATGTGGTGAAACTCTTTAAGTTAGGTTTGAAAAATAAAAAACCACGAAAACAGAAATCATTTTATGTATTCGTGGCTTTGTTGTTATAATACCTACAAGGTTTTGGAAACCTTGCAGGAGAATAAATTAATTCGCGAAAACGCCTTTTTTATTGATAATAGGCAAATCGGCAGTAGCTTTTTCGTTGATGGAATTAGTTCTAAAAACAAAGGTTTTATCGAATAATTGTCCGTTTGCGAAGTATGACAATAGGAATTCGTTATTCAATTGTAAGACATTGTTTTCTAACAATTCAACTTTAATGGCGGTTCTTGGTTCCACTTTGGCAAACGCGTGACGGAATGTACCTGTTTTGCGTTCCTCGCCATTGATTAAACCATAAGCGCGTGAAACTACCATAGCCATTTCTAGCAAATCATCGGTATCGTTAATTAAATAAGCGTACCAAGAATTTTCCATGAAATCGTCGTTCCATTCTTGAAAAGCTACAATGTGAACGTTTGCTACTTTTGGGATGATAATGTCTTTTTTCATTTTTAAATTAAATGTAACCACAAGGAACACAAAGAATGCACAAGGAACACAAAACTTTGTGAGCTTTGTGAAAAAACTTAGTGCTATTTGTGGTTAAAAAATTATATACTCGATTTGAATTGCTCTAAGAAACGCACGTCGTTTTCATAAAACATACGGATATCGCCAATTTGGTACAACAACATGGCAATACGCTCTACACCCATTCCGAAAGCAAAACCAGTATATTCGTCTGGATTGATACCGCAGTTTTTCAATACGTTTGGATCTACCATTCCGCAACCACCAATTTCTAACCAACCGGTTCCTTTGGTAATTCTATAATCGGTTTCGGTTTTTAATCCCCAATAAATATCGATTTCAGCACTTGGTTCTGTAAATGGAAAATATGAAGGACGTAATCTGATTTTCGATTTTCCGAACATTTCTTTCGTGAAATATAACAACGTCTGTTTTAAATCGGCAAACGAAACGTCTTTATCAATATACAAACCTTCCACTTGATGGAAAATACAGTGCGAACGCGAAGAAACTGCCTCATTACGGAACACTCTTCCTGGAGAAATCGTACGAATAGGCGGTTTGTTGTTTTCCATATAACGCACTTGTACCGATGAAGTGTGTGTTCTCAACAAAACATCAGGATTGGTTTGAATGAAAAATGTATCCTGCATATCTCTTGCTGGGTGATATTCTGGTAAATTTAATGCGGTGAAATTATGCCAATCATCTTCGATTTCTGGACCTTCGGACACGTTGAAACCAATAGTTGAAAAAATATCAATCATTTGGTTTTTTACAATCGAAATAGGATGACGCGAACCAATGTTCATCGCTTCTCCAGGACGAGTAGTATCGCCGTAAATTCCTTTTGCTACTTCTTTATTTTCTAAAGCGTCTTGAATGGATTTTACCTTTTCTTCCGCCGAAGTTTTCAATTCGTTGATGACTTGCCCGAATTCCTTCTTTTGTTCGTTTGGAACATTTTTGAATTCGGCAAAAAAGTCTTTCAACAAGCCTTTACTTCCTAAATACTTGATTCGGAAGGCTTCTAATTGTTCTTTATTATCGGTTTGAAAAGCTTTTACTTCTTCAATATGGGCTTTAATTGTTTCTGTCATCGCTCGTTTTGTAAAATGCAAATTTATGGATTTTGTTTCAAGTTTCAAGTTTCAAGTTGTCTAAAACTTCTAAAATCATAAATCGTTAATCTTAAATCATTACTCTATCAACTCTTTCTCTAAAAAGTAGCTCACAATTGCTTCTTTCATTAAAACGGCCTGTTCACCTGCTTTTAGTGGTGGCAATTCTTCTTTTGCTTTATAATGGGGCCAACCTTCGTTATCGAAATATTCAAATTCGTAGTAACCATAGGGTTCTAACAAACGACAAATGGCGATGTGCATGAGGTTTACTTTTTCGTCTTTTTTGAAAGCAGCATGGATTTTTCCTAATTCTTGCACACCAATTAAGTAGATAATTCCGTCTAAGTCAAGGTCTTCTCCGCCTGAAAATTTTTCTGATAATATGTTGACAACGCTTTCCCAACGCTGTTTTAATTGTTCGTCTCTTGACATTTTTTATAGATGAAAGAAAAAAGAGAAAAGAAAAAAGACTGTTCCCAACTTTCTATATTAGTTTTGCAAAGATAATCGATGGTTTTGTTTTTTAAGCAATCTATCTTCGTTGATATTTATTCTGTGTGTTTTTAAGATGTGTTTTTCCGATATTGAAGTTTGATGCTCGATAAAGTTTGAATATTATTTCTTCACTTCCTTAATCGCTTCTTTATTAATCCACGCTTTGGTTTTGTCGGTTAATTCTACCTGTGACCAATTCCCTAAGGTTTCTAAAACGAAAACTTTTGTGCCTTCATGAAGTGTTGCTACATCTTCAGAACTGTTTTTTGGTTCGGATTTTAAAGTGGTTGCTTCTGCAAAAACAATGGCAGGATTGTAATTTGTGTCGAAATTCTTCTGTAAAAAAGCAGAGAAAACGGTTACGCCAATTCCGATTAAAAACAAAAGAAACAAACTGAAAAAAGTACGTTTTAAAAACACTGTGTTTCCAAAATAATAGCCTAAGAAAGAAAGTAAACTTAAAAATGCAATACAAACGGCAATCCAAGCCCAAGTATCGTAATGAAGTTTGGACGTGAATTCTTTCACCATTTTCTTAAAACCAACTTCTGGAAGGATTTTAATATCGTCTATTGCCATTTTTTGTGCAAAAGATAGATTGGTTTGAATCGCTTCATCATCTGGGTTTAAAAGCAGTGCTTTTTCATAATTAAAAATCGATGGTGCTACTTTTCCTAATTTATAATAACAATTACCAATATTAAAATACAAATCGGCCGAAATATTTCCTTTTTTTTCAATCCTTTCAAAGGTTTGCAATGCGTTTCGATAGTCTTCTTTGTTGTATAAATCATTAGCTTTTTTGAAAGTTGCGTCTAGTGATTCGTTTGCACAGACGAATTGAAATATTAGTGTGAAAAAGAGAATGTATTTTTTCATATTTAATCTATTTTTTTAACCACAAAGGGCACAAAGAAAGCACTATGTTCACTATTTTTATTACTAAATTTAGCCACTAAAGTGGTCACTAAGCTTTGACTATAAAATTCCGTTGATTACTCTTTGTACTCCGTTTTTTAATAATTTGACATTAAAATTTATTAACAACCCTAATTTGCAATTAGTCAATTTTAAATAGGTTAACAATTGTGCTAAATGAACTTCGTTTAATGCTTCAACTGCTTTTATTTCAACAATAAATTTATCTTCAATAATTATATCTATTCTGTAGCCAACATCTAACTTGACTTCTTCATAAATTAAAGGTAATGGTTTTTGTTTTTCAACTTTAAGATTTGATTTTTTCAACTCATAATACAAACATTCCTCATATGCACTTTCAAGCAATCCTGGACCTAACGCTTTATGAACTCGTAAAGCACAATCAAATACTATTTTAGAAATTTCCTGTTCCGTCATATTTCATTTTTTGTGTTCCTTGCGCCTTCCTTGTGTCCCTTGTGGTTAAATTTGTTTTTCAAGTTCAGTAATTATCTCAATGGCTCTATCAAAATCGTTGTTCATGGCAGTGTCGGTTGCGGGAGCATATCGTGCAAATTCGCAATCGTTCATTAACTCCATAAATTGTGAAATACTTTGTTCTGAAGCATTTCTTTCTTGCAACAATTCAATAATATTATCTTTACTCATCTCCACCGTTTCAATATGTAATTTGGCTTTCAAGAAATTGTGTAATGCTTTTTCCATTGCCATGTAAAACGGAACTTTATCACCCATTTGTTTTTTGGCTTCTGATAAATATTTCTTGACTAACTTGTTATTTCTTCTTACTCTATTGCCAAAAGCATCAGCATCTTTTGCTTCTTTTTGTTTGCGAAGTAAAATGACCACTGGAATTAGTAATAGTGGCGCAAATAACAACCCATAAAACAATCCTGAGCCTAAGAAATCTTCTTTAGCCGATACTGTAAATTCGGTTTTTAACTTATTGTATTGGAATACTTCTTTTTTCTGAATAGCTTGTTTATTTGAGGTTGAGTTATTAGCAACGGTAGTGCCATCGCCTTCTAAAACATCAAGGATAATTTCTTTTGAAACAATGGTTTTATAGGTTTTACTTTTTAAATCATAATAAGCAAATTCAATCGGTTTAATCGTATATTTTCCTTTAAATTGCGGTATAATTGTGTATTTATCGGAAACTTTTCCAACCATTCCTGTAACCGGTGTTTGCACATTTTCAGTATGTGCCGGATCATACATTTCAATTGAGCTTGGTAAAACTGGTTTTGGAAGTGTAAATAATTTTAAATTTCCTTTTCCAGAAACACTTACTTCTAAATCTAAAGATTCACCCGCTTTTAATTTTGTTTTTGAAGGCACAACTTTAAAATCAAAAAACCCAACTGCTCCTGTAAAACTTGCTGGTTTTCCTTTTTCAGGAAGTGGTTTTACGTTAATAGTTTGTATCCCGGTAGAAAGTGCTTTCTCTACAGTTGTCATTTCCATTCGGCCAAACCAATCACTTCTTCCGGTAGGCACCTCAGCATCTACATCAATTTTAAATGGTTCTATTCTTTTTGCTCCGGCTTCAAGTGGATATAAAATAACTTTTCGGAGGGCTACAACACTATAATCTTTTCCGTTATAGGTTCCTTTTTCGGCACGAAGCTGTTTCATGTCGATATACTGACTCCAAAAATCTTGGTATTTAGGCGCTTGGAAATTTCGCAAATTAGAAACCGAACTATTATACGGAAAATACAATTTATAAATTACCGTAACGGGTTCGTTTACATAAGCTGATTTTGTAGATAATTCGCCCACTAAATGAATCCCTTCGCCAAAATTATAATTTTGTTGTTGTCTTGGGTTTTGACCAGGATAACTTGGCATTTGTATCGGTTCGGTAATTGTAATTTTTATGGGCACTGTTTTATAAAGCGTTCCATTATATTCTATTGAAGCCGAACCAATAGTAAACGTGCCTTTTTTTGTAGGGGTTAAATAATAAATAACTTGAGTGGTAATTTCTCTTTTTTGGGTCATTTTACCATTAATTATGGTAATAGAAGTTTGATTTCCTTTATTGATAAATGGTCCTTCTGCTTTGAAACCAGGAAATTTTGGACCTTGGAAATTATCGCCTTCATTATTTATTGAAAACGCAATTGGGAAACGTTCGTTTAATCCATAGGAATCTCGGTCGGTTTGTGCTTCAAATTTTACTTGAGCAGAAACTACCGAGAAGAGTAATAAAAAAAATACAATTACACTTTTTTTCATCATTTACCAATCTTTTTCATTTGATGCAGGACGTGCTTTTACTTTCTTAGCATTCACTTTGTCTTGCACTTTCTTTTCTGCATTATTAACGGCATCTAATATATTATCGATGCGTTGTTTGTCGGCGCCACTTGGTTTTGGCGATTCGTTTTTGTCTTCTTTCTTTTCGCCGTCGCCTTTTCCTTGTTGCTTATCGCCTTGTTTGTCTTTATTGTTTTGCTGATCTTTATCGGAATCTTTTTTGTCGTTCCCTTTGTCGTTTTTGCCTTCGTTGTCTTTTGGTTGTGGCTTGTTATCTTTTCCACCGCCACCTTTGTTGTCTTTTTTATTGTCTTTTGGCGGATTTTCTTTTTTCTTCTTTTTAGCCAATGCATAATTGTATCGCGTTTCTTCGTCTAACGGATTATTGCGCAAAGCATTTTTATACGCTTCGGCAGCAGCTTCATAATTTTTATCCATCATAAAAGTATTGCCTAAATTATGATAAATACGATGCTTTTCGGTTTTAGATTTTGCCGATTCTAATGCTTGAATGTATTTTATTTGAGCTTCGCCATGTTGATTTTGACGGTAAATACTATTCCCTAAATTATAACCCGCCACGGCTTTTTTGGGAGATTTTTTTGATTCGGTTACCCTAAAATCGGCTTCGGCAGTTGCATAATTTTTTTGGGCAAAAGATTGATTTCCGTTGTACAGATTTTTATCATTCTCTTGACTAAAAAGAAATCCACTGATTAATAAAACAATACTATAGATGATCTTATTCATGTTTTTTCTCGTTAAATAAATTCAACCGTTGCACCCAATTTGTTTTTTTCTCCAACAGGAAAATATCTGCTAAAAGCAATAAAAACCCGAAAGCCAAAAACCATTGGTATTGCGACTCAAAATCGGCTATTTGTTGCGACTCAAATTCAGATTTTTCAATTTTATCTAATGCTTTCTTTACCTCTTCTACAACTTCTTTTGTAGCGCCACCCACAATGTATTTTGATTTTGTTTGAGTAGCTATGTTTTGTAAAACAGCTGGATATAATTTGGTAATTACATTTTCGCCATTTTGATCTTTTTTATATCCAGAGATGTTTCCTTTGGAATCTTTCAAAGGAATCAGAGCGCCTTTTTCTGTTCCCACACCAATTGTTACAATGCGAACGCCTTTTTCTTTTGCCATTTCTATGGCTTCTTCAGCACCATCGCCATGATCCTCTCCATCGGAAACTAAAATAATTAACTTGCTTGTGTCTTTAATGTCAAAATAATCTACCGAAAGTTTAATGGCATCGTTAAAGGCCGTTCCTTGCGAAGAAACCATATTGGTATTCATACTTTGCAGATACATTTTTGCAATACTATAGTCGGTTGTCATCGGTAAAACCGGATAAGCGCTACCGGCATAACCCACAATTCCTACACGGTCGTTTCATAACTGATTTATGATTTGAGATACCAATTGTTTGGTTTTTTCTAAACGACTGGGCGCAATATCTTGGGCTAACATACTTTTAGAAATATCAATAGCAAACACAATGTCAATACCTTGTCGTTTTACGGTTTCCATTTTAGTGCCCATTTTTGGGTTGACCAATGCAATGATCACCATTGAAATGGCTGCTATTGTTATAACCAACTTTAAACTGGATTTAAAAACCGATTGTTCTGGACTTAATTTTTCAAATAACGCCATATCAGCAAAAGCGGCTTGTTGTTTTCTTTTCCAATATAAGTTGAATAGAAAAAAAGCAACCACTAATGGAATTAGGGCGAACAAATAAAAATATATTGGGCTTTCTAGTTCAAACATGATTCTTTTTCTAAACGATTCCTCTAAAAATGGTGTTTCTGGCTACTAATTCTATTCCCAACAAAACGAATGCTATCAATGCAAACATTCTATACTTTTCGTCGTAGTTATAGAATTTTTGTTCATCTATTTCGGTGGTTTCGAGCTTGTTAATTTCGTCATAAATGGCTTTTAGTTTTCGGTTTGAGGTGGCTCTAAAATATTTTGCATCGGTGGTTTTTGCAATTTCTTGCATTAATTTTTGATCAATTTCTACCGGCATCATTTTGAAAACTAATTTTCCATTAGCGTCTTTAGCAACCGGAAATAATGCTTTTCCATTGGTTCCAATTCCTATAGTGTACACTTTTATGCCATATTCTTTAGCAATTTCGGCAGCTGTTCTTGGATCAATTGTCCCAGAATTATTTACTCCATCGGTCAATAAAATTACAATTCTGCTTTTTGCTTTACTGTCTTTAATACGATTTATCGCTGTGGCTAATCCAACGCCTATTCCAGTTCCATCGGCAAGAATAGAATCGTCGTATTCTATAGTTTTTAACGATTGTAATAAAATGGCTTTGTCTGAAGTTACTGGTGTTCTGGTATAACTTTCACCCGCATAAACTACTAAACCAATACGGTCATTTACTCGATCTTGTACAAAAGTTGAAGCTACTTTTTTTAGCGCTTCTAAACGATTGGGTTTTAAATCGTTTGCCAACATACTACTCGAAACGTCAATGGCCATTACAATATCAACCCCTTTTGTGGTCTTAGATTTTGAAGTAACATCTACGCTTCTTGGTCGTGCTAAAGCAATAATAATAAAGGCTAAAGCAAGCAATCGAATAACCAATAAAAACGGTTTTGCTTTCGCTAATAAGGAACGGTTTTGCTTAAACGGTTCAAGCGAACTCATTTTTAGCGTTGCCGATAGCTGATTTCGTTTATAAAACAACCACGCTATTGCAATGGGTAACGCCAAAAATAGCCATAAAAATTCTGGATTTAAAAAGGTTACTTTTCCCATTATTGTTTTGCTTTTCTTAGTTCGATTGAATTCTGAATTTTCTCCATGATTTGTTTCGCATGTTCGTCATCTTCCTTATAAATTAAGAAAAATTCTTGAGCGCCGCCCGCTTGAGCAAAGACTACAATTTCATAGCTCATTTTTTGATCTTCTTCGGTTGTTGGATTAAATGCAGTAAACGTTCCGTAAGATTTTTTTCCTGAAAGACCTTTTACATTTTCAAAATCGGCGGTTTTTACAATAATATTTTTTGCGCCAAAACGTTCTAGTTCTTTTAAATCATTTTCAAGCGCAACTTCAATGTCTAACTTGGTTGTGTCTTTGAATGCAGTGGTAATTAATACAATTGAAAAATCATCAACTATGCTTCCATACATAAAACGATTGGTCGATTTTACGTTTTCTGGAAGATTATTCTGAATTTTTTCATCGTTATTTCGTTTCAATACTTTTGGTGTTTGAATCACAATGGCTGGTTCACCATATTCAGAAGTTATCCATTCTTTTTCTAATAATTCTTCGGTAGAATAACCTATGTGATGCTCTTTTAAATACTCTAATCCAAAAGTGAACATGAAAATTCCGACCGAAATCGCAAACAATACAACAGCTATTCCTACCGAAATCGCGGTTCGCTTAAATTTTTGCTTTTTCTGCTCTTTCTTTCGCACTTCTTCGGCAAAAAGGACTTCGGCTTCGTCTACTGTTCTTGGTAAAGCTTTATCGATAATTAGTATGAATTTATCAATAATTCCTTTGTCTTTTTCAATCTCAAATTGCAATGGTTTTGATTTGGCAAATTTTACTAAATCGGCATTTTCTAATACTACCTTGAATTTTTCTAGCTCTTCTCGGTTAATAAACATTTTCTTTTCTGAAATGGCTTTTTTCATAGCAGCAATCAATTCGCTTGATGTGCTTTCCATAGCCGGAACTTTTACCGATTCTTCGATATACGTTCGAGCAATATCGGTCATTTCAGAATAGTATTCTTTAACTTCTCCTTTTTGAATTAATTGCTTTTTATCTAGGTTTTGCAAATAAGCAATTGCTTTTTCGATAGGCGAAGCAAAAAACTCTTCTTCTTTAATTTGACTTTTTTGTAATTTTTTCACAATAAAGTACGATCCAAAACCCGATGCAATGATTAACGCCAATAAAATCAACCATTTCCACCATTCGCTACTTGGTTTTTCTTCGGTAGCGATAATGTTTTTGATGTCAAACATTTGTTGCTTAGTGGTATCGACCTTAACATTGTTTACCAAAACAGAAAGCGTATCTGTTCTAAAAGCTTTTTGATTGATTTTTACCAATAAATTTGGGATAGTGTAACGCCCCGAATCAAATTGGGTTAACCCATATTTTTTAATTAATTCATATTGTAAATTATTTTTAATAGTATCTACTGGATAGGATTCTAAAATTTCTAAAGCCCCAAAGTACTTTCCATCTGGAAAAACTACTTTGTCTTTAGCATTAACTGATGCTTTAATGGTAAAATTGAACTGTGATCCAATTTTTATTTGAGAAGAATCAATAGAAGTGGTAATTTTTTGAGCAGAACCCAAAAAACCAATTAAAATAACTATATATAAGTAAAATTTGTTTTTCATTTTTTGTCAACTTCTAAAATCAAAAATCATCAATTTCTCGCTTTAAAATAACCTAATAATTTGGTTACATAACTTTCATCAACTCTAGAACTAATGGTTCCGGCTCCACATTTTGAAAAGATATCTCTAAAATAAGATACATTTTCAAGATAGTACTTTTCATAATTTTGACGCACCGATTTTGAATTAGTATCAACTACTAACGTTTCTCCGGTTTCGGCATCTAACAGGTTTACAATCCCGATGTTAGGAATACTTTCTTCTCGTTGATCAAAAACACGAATTCCGTTTACATCATGTCGTTTTGCAGCAATTTTTAAGGTGTGTTCGTATGCTGTTGTCATAAAATCTGAAATCACAAAAACGATAGCTTTCTTTTTCATAACACTAGATAAATACTTCAAAGCGTGCGATAAATCGGTTTTTTTGCTTTTTGGTTCAAATTCGATGAGCTCACGGATGATTCGTAAAACATGTGATTTTCCTTTTTTGGGCGAAATATATAATTCGATTTGATCTGAAAACAACAGCAATCCTATTTTATCATTATTTTGCGTGGCCGAAAAAGCTAATGTAGCGGCAATTTCGGTAACCATGTCTCGTTTTAGTTGGTTTTTTGTCCCAAAACTTTCCGAACCCGAAATATCCACAAGCAACATCATCGTTAATTCGCGTTCTTCTTCAAACACCTTTACAAAAGGTTCGTTGTAACGTGCCGTAACATTCCAATCAATTGCTCTTACATCATCTCCATATTGATATTGACGCACTTCTGAAAACGTCATTCCGCGTCCTTTAAAAGACGTATGATATTCGCCCGAAAAGATGTGATCACTCAATCTTCGGGTTTTGATTTCAATTTTTCGAACTTTTTTAAGTAGGTCTTTTGTATCCATTTTTATTTTGTTTCAGGTTTCAGGTTTTTTTGTTTCAGGTTATATTAACTTGAAACTTTAAACTTGAAACAAAAAATTAAGGAACTTCAATTTCGTTAACAATTTTGCTAATAATGTCTTCTGTAGTAACATTTTCAGCTTCGGCTTCATAAGTGATTCCTATTCTGTGACGCAACACATCATAAACTACTGCGCGCACGTCTTCCGGAATTACATAACCTCTGCGTTTAATAAATGCATAACATTTTGCAGCGATTGCTAAATTGATACTTCCACGAGGCGATGCTCCAAAACTAATTAATGGTTTTAAATTTTCTAATTTATATTTTTCTGGATAACGAGTGGCAAAAATGATGTCTAGAATGTATTTTTCGATTTTTTCATCCATATACACTTCACGAACGGCTTCTTGCGCTTTTAATATTTGTTCTAAAGAAACTACTTCGTTTACTTTTTCATAAGCTCCTTTTAAATTTTGACGAATAACTAAGCGTTCGTCGTCCATTTTTGGATAATCAATGACCACTTTTAACATAAAACGGTCTACCTGAGCTTCTGGTAACGGATAGGTTCCTTCTTGATCTACTGGATTTTGCGTTGCCATTACAAGGAATGGTTTGTCCAATTTAAAAGTTTCATCACCAATAGTAACTTGCTTTTCTTGCATGGCTTCTAAAAGTGCTGATTGTACTTTTGCTGGCGCACGGTTAATCTCATCGGCTAAAACGAAATTAGCAAAAATAGGTCCTTTACGAATGGTAAAATCATTTTGTTTGATGTTGTAAATCATTGTTCCTACAACGTCGGCAGGTAATAAATCAGGTGTAAACTGTATACGGCTAAACGAACCATGAACCGCTTGTGAAAGGGTATTAATTGCTAAGGTTTTTGCCAAACCTGGAACTCCTTCTAACAAGATGTGTCCTTGACCTAATAACCCGATCAATAATCGTTCTACCATGTGTTTTTGACCTACAATTACTTTGTTCATTTCCATGGTAAGCAAATCAATAAAAGCACTTTCTCTTTCTATCTTTTCGTTGATGGCTCTAATGTCTAATGTCGATGTATTTTCTTCCATTTTTAGGTTTTATTTGATACTTTGAAATTAACAACAAATTTTAACGGTGCAAATTGTGATTTTTTTTAGTTTTTAGTTGTTAACATTGCGTTAAAAAACAATAAAAAAAGCGCTAATTGTGCCTATTTTATGATTCTATTTTCATAATTTTAAGAAAAATTTGAAAATTACATCGATTATGAGTGTAAAATTATCGCCAATTGTTGCCGGAGTTATGAATTGGGGTGTGTGGGATAAATTTGAAAACACTTCATTAGAAAAAGATTATGAATTGAAAAATCAAATGAACGGTCCTTCGGGTTCAATAATGAATAATATTGCTGAAGGTTTTGATAAAAATCACATTACAAAGGAAGTAAGTATACGAAAACCTATCACTTTTTAAATCGTAAACTCTAAACCGCGACCAGAGCAATGATCAACAAACGTCTTCTTATCAAAAATTTACTAGCTCACAACGATGAGAACAGTTTTTATGATAAAAAACGTCAATTAAATTTACATACTAAAGAAGGGAAAGCGAAATTTTTAAAACACATCTGTGCGCTTTCAAATTCAAATCCAAGTAACAATTCTTATATTGTTGTTGGTGTTGAAGATGCTACTAATGAAATTGTAGGTGATGATTTTTTTGACGATAGTCAGATTCAAAATTTGGTGAACGCTTATTTGGAAAATCCCCCAAAAATCCAATATGAAAATGTGCCATTTCCTAATTTAACAAAAGAAAAAGTTGTGGGTTTGGTAACCATTAAGCCCAAATCAAAATCTTCCTATTTTAAAAAAGGAATTCATACTATAACTGTCAACAGCATGTTTTTGAGAGTGGGCAGCAATACTACTCCAACAACCGAAAAAATTCCGTATTCAAAACAAAATATTGAAACCGTAATTAGTCTAGAAAACAACTCGAGAAACAGTATTTCGTATACCCTAGAAAGTGTCATAGACTTTATTTCTCTTCGCCATAAAGATCTTTCTGCTAATTATAAGGTTTTTAAAGAACTTTTTGTGGTGTGTTGGGCAGGAAATAAGAAAATAGTCCACAATGAGGTGTACTATTCACGCGTTGATATTGAATTGATAAACGAACAAGTTAAACTATTTTATTCGGCTCAAGACGAGATAAGTATTACTTTTGATGAAGACACTTTTTCAATTACAGAGTTTGTTTGCTTGGGGCTAAATGATAAAACGAGTTTTTATCCGTTAGAAAAAGTAACTATTCGGTTTTTTGATAACGGTTATTACAAAATAGAAACACAACTGCTGTTTGAACCTCCGCAATACAACAAAAAAATATTGCACCATATTTACAATACAAATAATGCTATTTTAAGCAAACTTCAAAAAGGAATTCAATTGCAGCCTAATGAAAAAATAGACTTATTGAATGTTCCGCACACATTAATGATTTGCTATCTAAATGGTTTTGATGAGGCCAAACAAAAACTAATTGATGCCAAAATTCATTTGAAACATTTTGAAAATCCAATTGTATATTTGTCCTTTAAAGAAGTGATGCGAATTCTGAGAAAAATGAAATATAATATAAAATGATCCAAAAAACATTTGTGATTGGCGATATTCATGGCGGATTAAAAGCACTATTTCAAGTTTTGGAACGAGCGAAGGTTTCTAAAAATGACACCTTGATTTTTTTAGGCGATTTTGTCGATGGTTGGAGCGAATCGCCAGCGGTTTTAGATTTCTTAATTGCACTAGAAAAAACCCACAATTGCATTTTTATTAAAGGAAATCACGATGATTTATTGCTGAAATGGTTGCGCAAGGATAACGAAGGGTTTGATGAGAGAATGTGGTTTAATCATGGTGGCGAAGCTTCTGCTTTGTCGTACCAAAACATTGAAAATTCTACTAAAGAAAAACACATTCAATTTTTGCTGTCGTTACAAGATTATCACTTAGACGACGAAAATCGATTATTTATTCATGCTGGTTTTACCAATGTTAGAGGAGTTAAGCATGAGTTTTTTACCCGTTTGTTTTATTGGGATCGAACTTTATGGGAAACCGCTTTGGCTATGGACAATCAACTTTCAAAAGACGCTCTTACCTATCCCAATCGATTAAAACTCTATAAAGAAATTTACATTGGTCATACGCCTGTAACTAAAATTGACGAAACAATTCCAATAAATAAAGCGTGCGTTTGGAATGTAGATACTGGCGCAGCATTCCAAGGAAAACTGACGATTATGGATGTTGATACTAAAGAATTTTGGCAAAGCGATAACTTACCCGATTTATATCCAAATGAAAAAGGAAGAAATTAATTGCTTTTTTTTATGCCATCCTATTTCAATTGATACCTTTGCTTCAAATTATTGTTGTAAGTAAAATCCATTCAAAATGAGTGTAATAGAAAGAAAATTGAAAGACCGTAGTGGTTCAGTTTGCGAAATTAGCGGTGCAGAACACGACTTAGTTGTTTATGTGTTGCCGCCAACCAATGAAAGAACGGTTGAAAATAGTGTGTTAATGGCAAAACACTTGAAAGACCAAATTGAAAACCCAGAAACTACCGATGAAAAAGACTGGAGAGGCTTATCGGAAAGTATGTGGAGCGAGCATTTACCAGTTCAAATTGTATCTTGGCGCATGCTAGCACGTTTAAAAAATACCGATTTGTTAGACATGATGTACTTAGACGAAGAAGCGTTAGAATGGGCAAAAGCTACCGGTGAAGGCGAAGAAGAAGACGAAAATAAATTGGTACATAAAGACAGCAACGGTGTAACCTTATTAGATGGCGACTCGGTGGTGTTGATTAAAGATTTAGATGTAAAAGGCGCAACTTTTACTGCAAAACGAGGGGCTGCCGTACACAATATTAAATTAGTTTGGGACGACGCCAACCTGATTGAAGGTAGAGTGGAAAACCAAAACATTTATATTTTAACTCAATACGTGAAGAAAACGAAGTAATTTTCAATGTGCCGATATGGTAATGTAACAGCAGAAAAACCCCGCAAATTTGATTTTGTGGGGTTTTTCTATTTCTATTTTAAAAGAACTTCAAAAATTGAAATTTTAAAATTCAATTTTTGTATATTTGTTATTTAAACAATACGTTATGGAAGTTACAATTAAATTTGACCAAAGAAAAAAAGAAACTAAGGCATTACTTGAATATCTTAGAAGCTTACCTTATATCAAAATTGAAATGGAAAAACCCCGCTATAACGCAGTGACGGAAAAAGCAATTCAAGACGCTAAAAATGGAATTGGCATTACAAAAGTTAAAAATGTTAGTGATTTATTTGAAAAATTAAAAGCATAAATGTATTCCATATCATTTTCAAATAAATTTAAAAAAGACT
Source organism: Flavobacterium psychrophilum (assembly GCA_945905915.1). Lineage (GTDB taxonomy): Bacteria > Bacteroidota > Bacteroidia > Flavobacteriales > Flavobacteriaceae > Flavobacterium > Flavobacterium psychrophilum_S. Next base: position 6,367 of record CAMDQL010000017.1, on the reverse strand, counting down.
ATAAACTTTGTGTAAAAAGGGGTTATGATATTTCATTAATGCAAGAAGTAATTTCATTATTAGCAGAAACTGGTAAATTACCTATCAAATACAAACCACACAAATTATCTGGTAATTATGCTGGATTATGGGAATGTCATATAAAACCAGATTGGTTACTTGTTTGGATTCAAGATAATAATGAACTTACACTTTTATTTACAAACACGGGAACACACAGCGACTTATTTTAGCTAGTTTTAAATTTCATAAATAATTTCTTTGTATTTTTATCCAAAATATTAAACCTTTTTCAAATTTAATGGTCTCATAACAAACGTCTTAAGCATAGAGTATGGAAAAAAAATATTCTCGTAGAAACTTATTTAGAAAAGTGTTTTTAAGAAGAGAAGAAACTCGCGATCCGCTTTTTGAAAGATACAAAAGAAGAAACTATGGCTTGAGAAGGTACGAACCTATTGATGCAAGCGCTGAAGCTAATAGAATAGGAAATATCACGAGTGGTCTAGCACCCTATTCTGGAGCTTGGAACACCGCTTCGGTATTGCATTTGTTGCGAAGAACACAATTTGGCTTTAAATTTTCAGAGGTAAATGGTTTAGTACAAGCCGGATTAAATTCAAGTGTCAATTCGCTTTTAACTATTCAAAATACAGTTCCAAACCCGCCCGTTAATTATTATCAAAATGTTTATGCCGATGAAGGAAATGTTCCATACGGAAGTGATTGGACCCAACATGCTTTCAATTCAAATTCCATAGGAAACACAACAAATGTTTATCGAATTACGGGTCTTTCTGCCTGGAATTTAGCACAAGGATTAAATCAACAACTCAATATTAAAGAAAAAATGACCTGGTTTTGGTATCATTTTATTCCCATTGATTTTAATACGGTTAGAGTTTCTCAAAATATATATTGTGGTTCAAATTCGGCACGAATATCTCACGAATACATTCAAAATTTTAGAAATAATGGTTTAGGCAATTTTAAAACCCTAATACGCAATGTAGCCACACAACCTGCTATGATGTATTATTTGAACAATCAAGCCAATACTAGCAGTGCGCCAGATGAAAATTTTGCTCGCGAAATCATGGAGCTTTTTACGCTGGGGAAAGATTCTTTGAGTCAATTTACTGAAGCCGATGTAATTGCAGCTGCAAAAGTGCTTACCGGTTGGCGGGTTCAAAATCTAAATACACACCCTACAACAACCTCTTTTGTAGCATCGCAACACGACACTTCAAACAAAACATTTTCTGCCTTTTTTAATAATACAACTATAACAAATAATGGAAGTGCCGAATTAGATGCGTTCATAGATTTGATCTTTTCAAAATCGCAAGTTGTATCCGAATATATTTGTCGCAGATTGTATCGCTATTTTGTGTATTATGACATTGATGCCAATATTGAAGCGAATGTAATCGTTCCTTTAGCACAACATTTTGTTGCAAACAATTGGGAAATAGCACCTGTTTTAGATAAATTATTCAAAAGCCAACATTTTTATGACATGGCAAATTATGGTGTGTACATCAAATCTCCATTTGATTTAATTCTTGGAAGTATGCGTACTTTTAATTTGAATTACAATGTTTCAGACGCCACTAATCACCATGCTCAATACTATGTTTGGGGCGCCATAAATACAAGATTTTTAGTGCCTATCGATCAATCCATGGGCAATATGCCTAATGTTGCGGGTTGGCCTGCTTATTATCAAAATCCGAATTTCCATGAATATTGGATCAATTCTAATACCGTTCAAAAAAGAGCAGCTTTTATTGATGCTATATTTAATGGATTTAATTTGACCTATAACGGTTTAACAACTCGCATTGAGGTAGATGTAATTGCATGGGTTTCGCAATTTTCGGCAGGAACCATTGCAGATCCAGATGCATTAGTCAACGAGTGTGTTAAATATTTACTTCCCGTTGATTTGAGTAGTACTGCAAAATCAGAATTAAAAGTACAAAATTTATTGTCCAATCAAGTACAAAATTATTATTGGTCAGATGCTTGGAATAACTATATCAGCAACCCAACAAACAATGGTTTTAAAAATATAGTAAAATCACGTTTAAAAAGTTTGCTACTCGCTATCACTCAATTATCAGAATATCAATTAATGTAGCATTATGAAGAGAAGAAATTTTATAAAAACAACTGCATTAGCCTCAACTCCTTTATTATTAAGAGGAATTCCGGTAATGGCATCTTCAGAGTTTGATAGTTTAACACTAGAAAAAATGGCGCTTTCTGCCGTAAATTGTGGCAAAATATTAGTTATTATTCAGCAAAATGGAGGGAATGACGGTTTAAACACGGTGTTCCCATTAGATCAATGGAGTAAACTATTTAATGCGCGGTCGAATATTTTAATGGACGAATCTAGCGTATTAACCTTAAACAACAATAGCTCAACGGGACTTCATCCAGCAATGACTGAAATGAAAAATCTGTATAATAATGGCAAAATGATGATTGTTCAAGGGGTTTCTTATCCTAATCCTAATTATAGCCATTTTAGAGCAACCGATATTTGGTTCACAGCATCAGGAAGTAATCAATACCTAGATAGCGGTTGGCTCGGAAGAGCATTAGATATTAAATATCCTAATTACCCATCAGCGTATCCTTCTGCAGAAATGTCCGATCCATTAGCCATACAAATTGGTTCTACGCTGCCTTTTTCATTACAAGGACCAAATATGAATATGGGGTATAGCGCTCCTGATCCGAATGCACTTTTGAATGTCATAAATGGTATTACCGACCCTGCGCCTAATTCTGATTATGGACACGAACTTACGTTTCTTCGGTTGATGAAAGACCAAAGTAATGTGTATAGAAATGTCATACAAACGGCTTATAACAGCCCTTTGAACTCGGGAGTAACTTATCCGACTAACAATAAACTAGCCGATCAATTAAAAATTGTTGCCAAGTTAATTAATGGAGGATTGCAAACACCTGTTTATATTGTAAACCATCCAAAAGGACACGATACGCATGAAGATCAGGTAGATAGTTCCGATAAAACGCAAGGTGTTCAAGCGGTAAATTTAACTTTACTGTCGCAAGCCATTGGCGCTTTTCAGCAAGAAATAGCCTACATGGACAAAGAAGATAAAGTAACGGGAATGACTTTTAGTGAATTTGGAAGAAGAATAAAAAGTAATGCCAGTATGGGAACCGATCATGGTGCGGCTGCTCCTGTTATATTTTTTGGAGGCGCCTTAAACACAAGTCCCACTGCAGTTGCAAATACTGCCCACCCAGTATCGGGTATGATAGGTACAAGTCCTGAATTGCCCACAACTGCAACTACAAGCAGCCAAGTGCCTATGCAGTTTGATTACCGACAACTGTATACAACGGTTATGCAAGATTGGTTGTGTATGTCTGAAAGTGAAGCTGCTGAAGTTTTAGGTGGCAATTATGTGAAATTACCCATTTTTGAAAGCACCTTGCTCAGTACCGTAACTTTTGATGATGTGATTACGCTCTATCCAAATCCATCTAGTAATGGTGCTATTTCTTTATTGTTCCCGGAAGTTGTAAACACCAATGTTCAATTTACCGTTTTTTCTATAAATGGCAGTTTAATTGACAACCGTGTTGCTTATGTAACCGATAAAAATATAACCTTAGATTATCTATCACTGGCCTCAGGAACCTATATTCTTTCAATAGAATGGAATAGACAAAAAGCGTTTAAGAGATTTGTGATTTTGTAAGTAGCCCTTTTAACAATATGAAACCCCGCAAATTTGATTTTGTGGGGTTTTTTTGTGGGCACGGAATGCAATTCCGCGCTATCGTATTTATTTTAATTTATTCATAAAAGTATGTAGTGTTAAAAGTAGTTAAAAGTGCACCCGTTGAAGAAAAAGATTTCATAACATTGGTTAAAGGAAGGTTTTCTGAATTATATGTATATTGTAGGGTTCTATTAATATATTGACTGCCTGATTGAGTGGTAGTTTGCTGTTGAATCAAATTTTGAAAAATTCCAAATAAATTTCTATAAGTACCACTTCCTAAATGCATTTTTACTTTCTCATTTCCTAAAATATTTTTCATGTAATTATTTTTTGTGTCATAGGTGCAGGTGTAAGTGGTGTTTAATATTTCATCTTTAAATGAAGTAATTTCTCCGTTTGTTAAAGTGGCTGTAAATGTTCCCCATAATGAAGTTTGGGATATTAAATTACCCGAATACATATTGTAAGTAATTGTTCCGTTTGAATTATAAGTTAAAGTAGATTTATTGCCTTGATTAGTATCGTGATTTAATTCAACATCTGAAGTTAAATTATTTTGAGAATTATAATAATAAAGTTGAGTGTGAACTAATACATTATTTTCATATATTTCATATTTAGTAATTAAATCTCCTGTGTAATAAAATTTATCTTCAGTTCCATTGCTGGAAATCGAATTAACTATTTTATTTCCGTTGTAGTTAAGATTTGTTATCACCGTACCTTGAGAACTTGTAGTAATTCTTTTTCTAAGCAGAACAGGTCCTGGAGTTGAATTATTTTGACTGTCATCACTTGAGCATGACAAAATAAATAGTGATAACACAAATGTCAAGTAAACAATTTTTTTCATTTTTATAATTTTATATTAAGCACTCAAAGATATGTAATTATATTTTATAAAAATCTTGTTATCAACCCGACAGCGCGGAATTGCATTCCGTGACCACAATGTAAAATAAAAACCCTGCAAAAATTAAATTTCGCAGGGTTTTTGTTTCCTACAAGGTCTTTTTGAACTTGTAGGTATGTTTAATAAATCCTACAAGGTTTTGGAAACCTTGCAGGATAGAAAATTAAAAATCAAATTTAATCCCTTGAGCTAACGGTAACGCTGTTCCGTAGTTAATGGTGTTGGTTTGTCTTCTCATATAGGCTTTCCAAGCATCAGAACCAGATTCACGGCCTCCGCCGGTTTCTTTTTCACCACCAAAAGCACCGCCAATTTCAGCACCCGAAGTTCCAATGTTTACGTTGGCAATACCGCAATCAGATCCTGCAACCGAAAGGAATAATTCCATTTCTCTCATGTTGTTGGTAAAGATCGAAGACGATAATCCTTGAGGTACCGCATTTTGCATTGCAATTGCTTCTTCAATGGTGCTGTATTTCATTACGTATAAAACGGGAGCAAACGTTTCGTGTTGTACGATTTCGAACTCGTTTTTTGCTTCAATAATACATGGTTTTACATAACAACCACTTTCGTATCCTTTTCCTTCTAAAACGCCGCCTTCTACAATAACTTTTCCGCCTTCTGCTTTTGCTTTTGCAATGGCATCTAAATAATCTTGAACCGCACCTTTATCGATAAGTGGCCCCACGTGATTGTTAGCATCTAATGGATTTCCAATTTTTAACTGCGCGTACGCTTTCGCCAAAACGTCTAAGGTTTTATCATACACACTTTCGTGCACAATTAATCTACGCGTTGAAGTACAACGTTGTCCTGCTGTTCCTACCGCTCCAAAAACCGCTCCTACCAATACCATGGATAAATCGGCTTCTTGAGAAACGATAATGGCGTTGTTTCCACCTAATTCTAAGATAGTATTTCCAAAACGCTCCGCCACTGTTTTTGATACGTGACGACCAATTCTTGTAGAACCTGTAAACGATACTAATGGAATACGTTTGTCGTTATTGATTAAATCACCCGATTCGTTACCAACTACTAAACAGCTGATTCCTTCAGGTAAATTATTTCTTTCTAATACGGTTTGAATGATGTTTTGACACGCTACACCACACAAAGGTGTTTTTGAACTTGGTTTCCATATACACACATCGCCACAAATCCAAGCCAACATGGTGTTCCAAGACCAAACCGCTACTGGAAAATTGAACGCCGAAATGATGCCTACAATTCCAAACGGATGCCATTGTTCATACATTCTGTGCATTGGACGTTCTGAATGCATGGTTAATCCGTGTAATTGACGCGATAAACCAACTGCAAAATCACAGATGTCAATCATTTCTTGCACTTCTCCCAGACCTTCTTGATAGGATTTACCCATTTCAAAAGACACTAATTTTCCTAATGCTTCTTTGTGTTTGCGCAGTTCGTCTCCCATTTGACGTACGATTTCGCCTCTTTTTGGAGCCGGAACCAAACGCCAAGTTTTGAACGCTTCTTCTGCAGATTTCATTGCGGTTTCGTAATCTTCTTTGGTCGAAGATTTTACTTTTCCAATTAAATCGCCTGTGGCAGGAGAATACGATTCGATGATTTTTCCGTTAGAAAACCACTTTGTTCCCGTAGAAGTTCCTTCGTTTATTTCTTTAATGCCTAATTGTTGCAAAGCGTC
>CAMDQL010000016.1 GCA_945905915.1 Flavobacterium psychrophilum | reverse complement strand
CATTCAAATTTCGAACATAATTGATGCCAAGCAATTCAAATTTAAAATTGTTTTTTGCGTTGTTGTTGGTCCAACTATAACTTATGCCACCCGACAAACTTTGTTTATCAAGTCCAATATTTCTTTGATTGGTAATACCAGTACTTATTTGTGTTGAAGGAAACATTTCTTTTTTAATGATCCTCTTTACATTAGCTGGAAAAAATATTCTCGGGAAATTAAGCTTAACATCGGCACCGTATTCGGAAATATTAAAAAAGACATTGTTTGGATTAGCCAAATCTTGTGAAGATCCAAAATTTCCTCGTGTCGAAATTTCTAAAATCTCTGCTCGTTTAAAAACATTACGCCAGGTAAACGACATGGTTCCGCTAATTCCAAATTCTTGAATATCAGATGTTGCTATGTCTATCGATGGAGTCCATTTAAATTTCGGCTTGTTTATCAAATAAATATTAGCAATTAAAGATGTATTGGTAGAATCGCTCGGGTCTTGTTTGTATTCAATATTTGGGTAATTAAACATTTTTAAATTACTCAATGCTTTTGAAGTTAAAGTTCTATCAGTATCACTAAAGAGCTTTCCTTTTTCTATGAAAACGGCATTAGTCAGCGCTTTTGGCTTATAGGTTAAACGACCTGTACTGTATAGATTATAATTGTTGTAAACTGCGCTATCTTTTGCCTTGTTTTTTTCTTTATTTGAAGTGGTATTTGTAAAAATATTCACTTGACTAATGGTGTAAATTGTAAATGGTTTTTTAATTAAAATATCTCCCTCTTTCACGTCTCTATCTTCAATATTTAGTACCACATTCATTTTTTGAATGGAATCATCAGTAATGGCTTCAAACTTCACATGATTTTCTTGAAAATGATATACACCCGTGTTTCTAAATTGTTGGGTAATTCGTTTGCGTTCAGCATCAAAATTGGCATAAGAATATTGCGTTCCATTTTTAATAAACGATTTGCTTTCTTCAAGTGCATATAAACTATCCAAAGCCGGAGTTTCTATTGCTCTCGAAATGGAATCGATAACATAAGGCTTACCAGTCTTTACACGATAGGTAATTTTACTTTTTTTCGTTCCTACAGAATCAATTGCAACACTAACTTCATTTTTTAAAAACCCATTGTTATAGTAAAATCCTGAAAGGCGTTCTTTTGAAAGATTGGTTTTTTTCGGCTCAATGATTACCGGTGCTTCACCCGTTTTTTTTAAGAAATTGCTAAATCCTTCCACAATAAAAGAATGTCCCAAGCGTTCAACTTGCTTTTCAGACAAAAGGGTTTTTAAATTTTTTCTTCGATTGGGTTTTTTGTCTAACCAGGTTTGGTAGGAAGAATCGGTATTTTTTTTGGCTAAATTAAATATATGTAATCGCAGTGGGAAACCTCCAATATTTGAGTTGGGTTGTTGTACCAATAAATTACTAATTCGTTCTTCTTTTACTTGTTTTTCATTTACAATAATTTCGTTCTTAGCAAGTAATTGTTTTCCTTCGGGCACACGCTTTACTAACGAACACGAATAAATTATTGTTCCGATTACAAATAATAATGTTATTTTTGGTAAATTATTTCTCAAAGCACTTTTTAAAAGTTAGTCAAAAATACAATTTTTATGGTTAGTAAAAACCAAATTAAACGAATAACCAGTTTACTACAAAAAAAATATAGAAAACAAGAACAACTTTTCTTTGTAGAAGGAGTAAAAGGGGTTCAAGAATTACTCGATTCTAACTTTGAATTGGTTGAATTATTCACCACAAATAGTGAGCTGTTTTCGGTTGATAAAAGCAAAGTTTATGCCATAACAGAATCTGAATTACAAAAAATTAGTGCTTTGACTACACCAAATACGTGTCTAGCACTTTTTAAAATTCCGGCCGCTGTTTCATTTGAAGAAAAGGGACTACTTGTGGCTTTAGACGATGTGCGCGACCCTGGAAATTTAGGAACAATTATTCGTTTATGTGATTGGTTTGGTATTAAAACTTTGTTTTGTTCTGAAGAATCAGTGGATGTGTATAATCCAAAAGTAGTTCAGGCTACAATGGGTTCTATCAGTCGAGTTAATGTAGTATATGGTAATCTAGAAAAATTTTTGTCTGAAACAAAATTACCTGTTTTTGGCACTTTTATGAATGGAAAAAACATTTATAAAGAAACACTTCCGAACGAAGGAATTATAGTTATGGGAAATGAAGCCAACGGTATTTCAAAAGCAATAGAAAATTTAGTTTCAGAACGTATTGCAATTCCTAGATTTGGCGATTTACAAGCAACCGAAAGTTTAAATGTAGCTACTGCGACCGCAATAATTTTGAGCGAGTTTAAACGATAATTGTATTAGTGAAACGTAAGATTAATAAAGAATCCCCGAGTTTTCATGGCTTGTACATTTCCAGTCCACGGACTTCCTGGGGTGTTGTCTCTGATTAATTCGTCATTCATACTGAAAACGCCTCTAATCGAAGGCGAAAACACAAAATATTCCAAATAAATATCAATTCCAAAGCCCACTTCATAGAAATTAGTCCATTGGTTCATTCTAAAGCGATCGTTATAATTGTCTTCCTTTAATTTATGATTACTTCCCAAATTCATTGCGGTAGACATTCCTCCCACTAAATAAGGACGAATATTTCCAGCACGTAATGCCGAGTATTTTAATAATAACGGAAAAAAGATATAGGTCGATTTTACTTCGCGTAAACGATCACTTTTATCTGCAATATTTGGATAGGTTAAATTACGTTGGGTAATATATAAACCAGGTTCAAAACGCAAATCGAAATACTCATTAAGACGTAAATTCCCTACTAATCCTACATTAAAACCCGTTGTTGATTGCACCTTAATGTCATCGGCAACCGATAAATAATCAAATTTAAAATCCAAACTATTAAATCCTAAATAGTAGCCCCAATGCACGCGTTGTTTGTTCCAATTTTCTTTATTGATAATCGGATCTTTGCCAAACATGCCGCCTTGAGCAACCACAATTTGAGTAAAAAGGAAGATAAAAACCAGTTTCTTCATGCTATTTTTTTGATGCTGTATAAATAGTTGCCACACCCATCGTTTGAGGCAAATGTACTACTTCTATAAACCCAATTTTTCGTAAAATATTGTTCAAAACTTCGCCAAAAGGAAAATTTTGTGCCGAATTTGATAAATAGGCATAGGCTTTTTTGTCATTTGAAAACAAATTTCCAATGGTAGGCATGATAAAATTGGTATACACATAATACCCTTGTTTAAACGGAAATTTTGTAGGTACCGAAGTTTCTAAAATAATGAATTGGCCTCCTGGTTTTAACGTACGTAAGATCTCCGACAAGCCTTTTTCTAGATGTTCAAAATTACGAACGCCATAAGCCACCGTAATCACATCAAAATAATTATCGACATACGGAATGTTTTCGCCATCGCCTAAAACCATTTGAATTTTAGTGTCTAATTTTTTGGCTTCAATTTTTTGTTTACCAATGTCTAACATGCCCTGCGAAATATCTAAACCAATAATTTCTGTTGCCGAAGTTTTTGAAAATAAAATAGCTAAATCTCCCGTGCCTGTAGCAATGTCTAAAATAGTCGTGGGGTGTTTTGCAGCAACCATTTTCAGGATTTTTTGCTTCCACTTAGCATCCGTACCAAAAGAAATGATTTTATTTAAACCATCGTAATTTTCAGAAATGGTATCAAACATTTGAGCCACTTGCTCTTTTTTGCCTAACTCTGAATCTTGATAAGGAGTAATATTTTTTGACATTGTTCAAATTTTGAATGGCAAAAGTACGGATAAAAATTCAATGTGTCAATGAGACAATTAGTTGATGTGTCAATTTGAAAATTTGAAAATTCAACTTGAAACCTGAAACTTGACAAGAGGCAACAACCGACTGATGAAGCAAAGCGAAATAAACTTTAAACCTGAAACAGAAAAAACTTTACGACTTTATGACTTTTGACTTTTCATCTTCTAACATACGTTAAAAAAGTAAAATCAAACGCATGTTTCTCGTCTTTTGGATGGAATTCTTCAAAAACCAATTTCCATATATTCGTATCGATTTCTGGAAAAAAAGTATCGGCGTCAATAGTGGTATGTACGCGTGTGACATCTATTTTATCGACTATGTTAATTGCTTGTTGGTAAATTTCGCCACCACCAATCACAAAGGCTTCTTCGTTTGCAGGACATAACGCCATCGCTTTTTCCAAACTAGACACTACAATACAGCCATCAGGGGCTTGATAATCGTTTTGTCTAGTAATGATAATATGTGTGCGATTAGGCAATGGTTTTGGAAAACTCTCAAAGGTTTTGCGCCCCATAACAATGTAATGCCCAGAAGTTAACGTTTTAAAACGCTTAAAGTCTTCGGGTAAATGCCACAAGAGTTGGTTGTCTTTTCCTAAAGCATTATTCTCTGATACAGCTGCGATTATGGTGAGCATAATTGTAAATTTGAAATGCTAAGGTAGTGATTTTTAATGAAATATTTAAAATGGCGAGTAGCCATAAATAGTTATTTAACTTCTCATTGCTTGGCAAGGTTGCGAACTTCGTAACCGTTTATTTTCCCCTAATATAATATTTCTTGCGAAACGTGAACGTGAATTGACCACAAAATTCGCAATCTTGCCAAACTGCTGTTATTAAGAAGACTTATCATTAGTATTTTAATTCAATAATTGAGCGCTGCCAATATCTAGTACTTAGTTTTTTTGTCATATACTTCCGAACTAAGAATCTAATCGGAAAGATTATAAAAGCAGGTATTAATAAGTTGTCAAAAGACATGTAAAGTAGATAATATGAGTATGGATATAGTACCAAAGAAAAAACAAGTAAAATGTTTTTATATTTTAACCATAAGGGACTCAGTGAATCTTCATCTTCATCTTCATTTTGTGCAAATAATAGATTATATACAAGATAGCAGTTAATTAAAACAAACGACAAAGCAATTGTTATTGCTGCAATTATAATTCCTCCAAATATATGTGCTATAATAGCTACAATAAACAATAAAATTGAAAATATCACTGATTCTGAAGCAAGAAACAAAAATAAACCTGAACCAGTATCATTTTTGTAAATACTACTCTCAAGTTCGTCAATATTTCTAATTTTATTATTTGCCTCTAAGAAATCTTCTTCAAGGCCTTCATGTAAATTTTTAATTCTATTTAAATCAAGATTGTATACAACTAATGCTTTTAAACCTTGATTTATAAATGGATTGTAAAACTCTTTAATGTATGGATTGTATACATATCCAAGAGAGTAAATCAAATCAATTTTTTCGTCAAGTTCATCAAACGGCATTTGATTTATTCTTTGATCAACTTCTCTAATTCTCAATTTAGCTAATTCTTTCATATTTTATTTTTATAGTTTTCTTATAACTTGTATATATGCTCAGTTTTTTGTTATTTAGTTGAGCATAGACACACGTTTTAGTAATGCTTTGCTCAACATACGTTATGTGTTATCTAATTCTTACACCGCCACAGCCCCTTTAATATTCGGGTGTGGGTCATAGCCTTCTAACGTAAAATCGTCAAATGTGAAATCAAAAATATTAGTAATGGCTGGGTTTAATTTCATCGTTGGTAAGGGTCTACATTCGCGAGACAATTGTAAATTAACTTGCTCAATATGGTTGTTGTAGATATGGGCATCACCAAACGTATGAATGAAATCGCCAACTTGTAAATTACAAACTTGGGCAATCATCATGGTAAACAAAGCATAAGAGGCAATATTAAACGGCACACCCAAGAAAATATCAGCACTGCGTTGGTACAATTGGCAACTCAATTTGCCATCGGCTACATAAAACTGAAAAAACGCATGACACGGAGGTAAAGCGGCTTTTCCGTTGGCCACATTTTCAGCAAAAGTCACAGAAGTATCAGGCAATACACTTGGGTTCCATGCAGAAACCAACATTCTACGGCTGTTTGGATTGGTTTTTAGCGTTTCGATTAATTCGGTAATTTGGTCAATTTCTTCGCTGTTCCAGTTGCGCCATTGGTGGCCATAAACTGGGCCCAAATCGCCATTTTCATCTGCCCAAGAATCCCATATCTTTACATCATTTTCTTGTAAATATTGAATATTGGTATCGCCTTTTAAAAACCAAAGTAATTCGTGAATAATTGATTTTAAATGTAATTTTTTGGTCGTTACCATAGGAAAGCCTTCGCTCAAATCGAAACGCATTTGGTAACCAAAAACACTAAGCGTTCCGGTGCCTGTTCGGTCGCCTTTTTGATTGCCGTTTTCTAAAACGTGTTTAACTAAGTCGTGGTATTGTTGCATATTTTTAGGTAATCAGTTTAAACCTATTGGGTTTTTAATTTAATGATTGAACGCTTCTACGTCTTTTAGGTTGTGTTTGTGTTTGAATAATATTGCAAAAGCAACAGTTATAATTAAAGCATAAATGGCAAAAGTTAGCCAAATGTTGTGCCAGTCTTTTCCTGCCGGAGTTGTGAAAAAAGTATCTATTAAATACCCACTTCCTAAACTTCCTAAAATTGCGCCAAATCCGTTGGTCATCATCATGAATAAGCCTTGTGCTGAAGAACGAATTTTAGAATCAGTTGTAGTTTCTACGAATAAAGACCCCGAAATATTAAAGAAATCAAACGCTAATCCGTAAACTATATTCGACATAATTATCATCCATAAACTTCCAATTGGATCGCCATAAGCGAAAAATCCAAAACGCAATACCCAAGCAATTAAACTGAAAAGCATTACTTTTTTTATTCCATATCGTCGTAAGAAAAACGGAATGGCTAAAATAAATATGGTTTCAGAAATTTGAGAAATAGACAATACAATATTTGCCGATTTTACTACAAAAGTTTCTGCATATTTTGGTATGTTTTCAAAATCTTTAATATACGTTTCGCCATACATATTGGTTAATTGTAAAGCGGCACCTAAGAACATACTAAAAATAAAAAACATAGCCATTTTAGATTCTTTAAACAATTTAAACGCATCTAAACCGAAAATTTGAGAGAATGTTTTGTTGGTTCTTTCATCTTTAGTCGGCTCGATTTTTGGTAAGGTGAAAGAAAAAATACCTAAAACAAAAGCAAAAAACGAAGCAATATAAAACTGATTGCATTCTACTGGCATATTGGTTACAGAAGCAATAGCTTTTCCTACTCCAATCCCGAAAGAAAATGGCGGATTTACGTTGCTAAATAAATTGGTACACCACATAGCAACAATGAAACCAATGGTTCCCCAAACTCGAATAGGCGGATAATCCTTAATAACATTAAAATTGAATTTTTTTAGAACAGCGTATGATAGAGAGTTTGATAACGATAAGGTTGGCATATAAAATATCATTCCAATTAGTAATACCCAAAAGAAAGTGGAAGGACTATCAATGGCGGGTAAGAAAAGTAAAATTATACCATAAAGAATATGATGAATTCCGTATAATTTTTCAAGATTTAAATATTTATCTGCGATAATTCCAGATATAGGTGGCATAATAATAGAACCTATTCCTAAAGTTGAAAATACTATTCCAAACTCAGCTCCAGACCATTGTTTAAATCCAAATCCATAACTTGCAAGCGTTGTTAGCCAAGCACCCCAAACAAATAATTGTAAGAAACTTACAATAGTTAATTTTAATTTTACATTCATAATGCTATTGTTAATGGATTAAGATTCTTTTTTTGAGATCGCGTCTCTTATGTTAGCTGCTTTTTCATAATCTTCGTTTTGCACCGCAATTTCTAATTGGTCGTATAATTCTTTAATGGAATAACCGGAATAAGTATTTGCAGGAACTACAACATCTTCTGAACTGCCAAAAGTTTCTGGTTGAGATAGAATGCCTTCTTGATCTTCTGCAGCTTCAGTTTCGTTTGGATTAATATTTGACTCAATTCCTGCCTTATCTAAAATATTTTTATAGGTAAAAATAGGGGCATTAAAACGAATAGCCAATGCAATTGCATCTGAAGTTCGGGCATCAATAATTTCTTCGATTTTATCGCGCTCACAAATAATACTTGAAAAAAATACACCGTCAACTAATTTGTGAATGATGACTTGTTTGACTACAATGTCAAATCGATCGGCAAAATTTTTAAACAAATCATGCGTAAGTGGGCGTGGGGGTTTAATTTCCTTCTCTAATGCTATAGCTATAGACTGAGCTTCAAAAGCGCCAATTACAATGGGTAATTTTCGATCGCCATCTGCTTCGTTTAAAATTAAAGCATACGCTCCGTTTTGTGTTTGACTGTATGAAATGCCTTTTATATGTAATTTTACAAGACTCATTTATGGGGTTGTAATTAATCTAATGATTTTAAATTTAGTTGTTAAGTTCTTTTTTGATGGAATTGAACCGCTTCAAAAATAAAAAAAAGAGCTATCTAAACAAAGATAACTCTAATTTTAATATAATATATTTTTGAACAACTAATTTATTAGGAGTTGCTCGCTTTAAAAGCTTTTAGTTTTTCAATTAATTGAGGTACTATAGTGAATGCATCACCTACAACGCCATAATCAGCCACTTTAAAGAAAGGTGCTTCTGGGTCTGTGTTGATAACTACTTTTACTTTTGAAGAGTTGATGCCCGCAATATGTTGAATGGCTCCAGAAATACCAATGGCAATATATAAGTTAGATGCTACAGGTTTTCCAGTTTGTCCTACGTGTTCGCTATGTGGTCTCCAACCAATGTCTGAAACCGGTTTTGAACAAGCGGTTGCAGCTCCTAAAACCGAAGCTAATTCTTCAATCATTCCCCAATTTTCTGGACCTTTCATTCCACGACCCGCCGAAACCACAATTTCAGCATCTGCAATAGTTACTTTTCCAGAAACTTTTTCTACGCTTTCTACTTTTACTCCAAAATCAGCATCGTTTAAAGCAGGTGCGAAAATTTCTTCATTTAAGGATGCACTATGCTCAATTAATCCGAAAGAATTTTTTGCGATTCCCAAAACTTTTATTGGAGTTGAAATTTCTGTAAAGTTGAAAGCTTTGTTTGAAAACGCTGTTCTTTTTACTTGAAAAGGTGAAGTACTTATTGGTAATTCTACCACATTTGATGCATAGCCAGCTTCAAGTGCAACAGCAACTAAAGGAGCTAAGTATAAACTATCTGTTGAAGAAGAAACTAAAACTATTTGAGCTCCTTCTTTTTTTGCAGCTTCTACAATTACATCGGAATAGGCTTTTGCGCTAAAGTTGTTTAATTTATCGTTTGATACTTTTAATACTTTATCTACTCCGTAGGCAGCTAAAGCACTGTTATCCGAATTATTAATGGTTACTGCTGTTACGCTCGTTCCCATTGATGCTGCTACTTTTTTAGCGTAAGAAGCTAATTCAAGAGCTACTTTTTTTATTTTTCCGTCTGCTGATTCAGCATATATAAGTATAGACATGATTTTTATGATTTAAGATTAACGATTTTTGATTTTTGATTTATGAAGTTTTCTGAAATCATAAATAAGTTTTCAAAAATCTTAAATTACTTTCGCTTCGTTGTGTAATAAACTAATTAATTCATCTAAATTATCAGCATTAATAAGTTTCACAGTAGATTTAGCAGCTGGTTTTTCAAACTTAATGGCTTTTGTAGCAACTGCATCTCCGGTTGGTTCAACAATGGTAAGTACTTTTGTACGTGCCATCATAATTCCTCTCATGTTAGGAATGCGCAAATCTTTTTCTTCAACTATTCCTTTTTGTCCACCTACAATTAATGGTAAGCTAGTAGAAATAATTTCTTTACCACCATCAATTTCTCTGGTAACTTTTGCATCATTGCCATTTACATCAATTCCTACACAGGCATTAACAAAATTACAGCCAATTAATCCAGCAAGCATTCCAGGAACCATACCACCATTATAATCCAATGATTCTTTCCCGGCGATAACTAAATCATATCCACCATTTTTAACTACTGCAGCCAATTGCTTAGCCACAAACATTCCATCAGAAGGATTTGCGTTTATTCTTATTGCTTCGTCTGCTCCAATAGCTAAAGCTTTTCTTAATGTTGCTTCTGCATCGGCTCCACCAACATTTACAACGGTTACACTTGCACCTTGTTGTTCTTTAAACCAAATAGCGCGTGTTAAACCAAATTCATCATTAGGATTAATGACAAATTGTACGCCATTAGTGTCAAACTCGCTGTCACCATTAGTAAAATTAATTTTTGAAGTAGTATCAGGTACGTGACTGATGCAAACTAATATTTTCATTTTATTCAAATTTAGTGTTCTATTATACAGCCACGAAATTACAAAATAAATCGAAATAAAAAACTATGCACGCATAATAAATATGAATATCATATTAAAAAATCAATTTTTCCTTTTAAAATGTAATTTAAAACCCTAAAATCGCTCGTTTTTAAATATATTATCAGCTAAAACGATTTAGTAGAAATAAAAACGTTTTTTTATGATAACACATAAGTATAATTTTATTTTTCCTATTTTTGCGAATCATAATTCAAATTACAAACTAATTTCATGAGAACGATACAATTTAGAGAAGCTATTTGTGAAGCAATGAGTGAAGAAATGCGACGCGATGAAACTATATATTTAATGGGTGAAGAAGTAGCAGAGTATAATGGTGCTTACAAAGCGTCAAAAGGAATGCTTGATGAATTTGGACCAAAACGTGTCATAGATACACCCATTGCTGAATTAGGATTTGCAGGAATTGCAGTAGGTTCTGCAATGAATGGAAATCGTCCTATTGTTGAATATATGACCTTTAATTTCTCATTAGTAGGTATTGATCAGATAATCAATAACGCAGCAAAAATGCGTCAAATGTCTGCTGGACAATTTCCTATGCCAATGGTTTTTCGTGGTCCAACAGCTTCTGCTGGTCAATTAGGAGCTACGCACTCTCAAGCATTTGAAAATTGGTTCGCTAATACACCTGGTTTAAAAGTAGTTGTTCCTTCAACTGTATATGATGCTAAAGGTTTGTTAAAAGCAGCAATTAGAGATAACGATCCAGTAATTTTTATGGAATCGGAACAAATGTATGGCGATAAAGGTGAAGTTCCAGAAGGTGAATACATTATTCCATTAGGCGTAGCCGATATTAAAAGAGAAGGAACCGATGTAACTATTGTTTCGTTCGGAAAAATCATAAAAGAAGCTTTTTTAGCTGCTGACGAATTAGCAAAAGAAGGTATTTCTTGTGAAATCATCGATTTAAGAACGGTTCGTCCTATGGATTATGAAACCATCTTAACTTCTGTGAAAAAAACAAATAGACTAGTGGTTTTAGAAGAAGCATGGCCGTTTGCGTCGGTTGCTTCTGAAATAACATATATGGTTCAAGAAAGAGCGTTTGATTTTCTTGATGCGCCTGTGCAAAGAATCACTACAGCTGATACACCAGCGCCTTATTCTCCAACCTTATTAAAAGAATGGTTGCCTAATGCGCAAGATGTTATTAAAGCGGTAAAAAAAGTTACTTATAAATAGTAAAAAACGTCTTATATTTGAAACTTCATCAGTCCTTACGCCGATGAAGTTTTTTGTTTTATTTATGAAAAAGAAAATCTTATTTTTTACGTTGTTTTTTACAACAATTATTTTTGGTCAAACAAAAGTTGGTGGAAAGGTTGTAGACGAAATGAACGAACCAATAGCCTTTGCAAATGTTGTACTAAAAGGGTCTAGAGATGGAGTTATAACAGACGATAATGGTAATTTTTATTTTGAATCGGCAGGAAATTATGATATTTTAATCGTTTCATTTGTAGGTTATGACAAAGTAGAACTTAAATTGGTCCCGGGTCTCAATAAAGATCTTAAAATAGTTTTAAAATCTGGAATCTCATTAAATGAAGTTACAGTTTATACTGGAAAAACTTCCAAAAAGAATAATCCAGCCTTGGATATTTTGAGAAAAATTTGGGAACGAAGAAGAAAAAACGGACTCAAGATGTTCAAACATTATCAATATGATAAATATGAAAAAGTTGAGTTTGATTTAAATACAATAGATTCTGCCTTTATGAAAAGTAAAGTTTTTAAAGGAATGGAGTTTGTGTTCAAACAAATTGATACTTCAAAAATTTCAGGAAAAACGTTTTTACCCATTTTTATCAATGAGACTTTAAGTCAGGTGTATGGTAATAATGAAGCTAAAAAAACAAAAGAAATTACCACTGCAAATAAAAATTCGGGATTAGGAACGGGTGATGGAGTAAACACTTTTATTAAAGATCTATATGCCGATTATGATATTTATGATAATTACTTAAAATTTTTCGATAAAGATTTTGTGAGTCCATTATCTCGAACAGGAATTAATGTGTACAATTATGTGCTTTCTGATAGTATGTATATTGATAATAAATGGTGTTATAATATTGTGTATTATCCGCGCCGAAAAAACGAATTGACTTTTAAAGGTGATTTTTGGGTAAATGATACGACATTTGCGATAAAAAAAATAAATCTAGAAGCCAGTAAAAGTGCTAACATCAACTGGGTAAAAGAAATATATATTGAGCAAGAGTTTGAAGTAATGAACGATTCGGTTTTTTTACTTACCCGAGATTATATGATGTCTGATTTTAGTTTTTCTAAAAAAGAAGAATCAAAAGGTGTTTACGGAAAAAGAACGACGCTTTTTAAAAATCATCAATTCAATTTACCAAAAGAAGATAAGTTTTTTAAAGAAGAAGTCAATTTTTATGACAATTCGGTCTTTAATAAATCTGATGAATTTTGGGCAGAGAATCGTTTTGAAAACCTGAATAAAAATGAAGCCGGAATCTATAAAATGTTAGACACTTTAAAGGAAGTGCCTCGTTTTAAAAGAATTTATAGTTTAGCTACCATTTTAGGAAGTGGTTATATTGAAATTCCGAAATGGAAATTGGATTATGGGCCTATTTTTTCAAGTTTTGGGTATAATGATGTAGAAGGAGAACGATTACGGTTTGGCGGAAGAACCTATTTTGGCTCAAACGATACTTGGCGTTTACAGGGGTATACCGCTTATGGATTTAAAGATAATAAATTCAAATATGGTATTTCTGGAAAATGGATGGTAGATAAGAAAAATCGCGTCATATTATCAGCTGGAAATAGAAGAGATGTTGAGCAAATGGGTGTAAGTTTGACCACTTCAAATGATGTTTTAGGTAGAAGTTTTGCATCCTCGGCGCTATTTGCTAGCGGTGTTAATAATCAATTAACCTCAGTTAATCTTACAACTGTTGGTTTCGAAATAGAACCGTTCAAAAATCTAACTTTTCAAACCAATTTATCCTATCGCACCTTAAAATCAGCATCTGATCAGTTCAGCTTAGATTATTACACTGATGGTTCACAAACAACCACTAAAAGCGAAGTCAAACAATCGGAAATCAACTTGGTAACCGAGTTCACTCCAAAACGAAAAACCGTAGGTTATGGTGTTGAACGATTAGATGTGGACAAAAATTATGCTCGATTATTTTTAAGCTACAGCCAAGGATTAAAAGGAGTAATGAACAGCGACTTTGATTATCAAAAAGTCCAATTTTATTATAGACAACCGGTATTAATAGGAGGTTTCGGAAGGTTGTTTTCCACTTTTGAAACGGGTAAAATATTTGGCGAAGTGCCTTTGGGTTTAATGGGAGTTATTCCTGGAAATCAATCATGGTTCGTAATTGAAAACACCTATAATTTGTTAAATTATTATGACTTTGTAGCCGATGAATATGCCTCATTGCATTTTGAACACCATTTTAATGGAAGATTGTTTTCTAGAATTCCCTTTTTAAGAAAGTTGAATTTACGCGAAATAGTTGGAATTAAAGGTGTTTATGGTAGAGTTTCAAATGAAAATAAACTATTAAATGCTTCAGGTCTAACATACACTGCCCCAGAGGATATATATTGGGAATACCATGCAGGTATTGGAAATATTTTTAAAGTACTACGTATCGATTGTGCTTGGCGTGGAAGTTATCTTGAAATGCCAAATGCCAGAAAATTTGCGGTTAGAGCTTCTTTTGGGTTCTATTTTTAGTGCACAAATGTTGAACTGTTGAATGATCTGGCAACATTTGATGTATCAATCCAACTCATTGAATATATAATAGTTTCATAACTAAAAATATTATTTTTTAAAGAATAGGGTATCCAAGTTATATTTTCCCGGACCTTTAAAAACAATGCTGCATAAATAATAAAATACAAAAATTTAGTATTCATTTCCATTTCATTATCTCCTTTATTTATAATTGAAATGGCTCTATTTCCTAGATAGTTTTATAAAAACTATATAAATTTTGCAATTTTGTTTTTATAAAACAATACAAATTGTATATGTTCTTAAAAAATTGTTATTTTTGCATCCGATAAAATTAAGAACAAATATTATTTTTTATGGAATCAATGATGATTTATGTGCCAATAGTAATGGCGTTAATTGGTCTAGCATTTATGGCTGCCAAAAGAGCATGGGTATTAAAGCAAGATGCCGGAGACGGTAAAATGAAAGAAATTTCAGACTACATTTATGAAGGAGCATTAGCTTTCTTAAAAGCAGAATACAGATTATTAGCAATATTTGTTCTTTTAGCAAGTGTTGTGTTAGCAGGAATTACTTTTATTCCAGGAGTTAAAACACATTTATTTATTGTTATAGCATTTATTTTCGGAGCTTTCTTTTCAGCATTAGCTGGAAATATGGGTATGAAAATTGCTACTAAAACAAATGTAAGAACTACACAAGCTGCTCGTACTAGTTTACCTCAAGCATTAAAAGTATCTTTTAGTGGTGGAACAGTAATGGGCTTAGGAGTAGCTGGTTTAGCCGTATTGGGATTAACAGGTTTCTTCATACTATTATTTAGATATTTTATGCCAGGCGGTGTTTGGACAAACACGGAAGATATGACCGTAGTTTTAGAAACATTAGCTGGTTTCTCTTTAGGAGCTGAATCAATTGCATTATTTGCACGTGTGGGTGGTGGTATCTATACCAAAGCTGCTGATGTAGGTGCTGACTTAGTAGGTAAAGTAGAAGCAGGAATTCCAGAAGATGACCCAAGAAATCCAGCGACTATTGCTGACAACGTAGGAGATGTTGCAGGAATGGGTGCCGATTTATTTGGATCTTATGTAGCAACTGTTTTAGCTGCTATGGTATTAGGAAATTATGTAATTAAAGATATGGGCGGTAAAATTGATGATGCTTTTGGAGGTATCGGGCCAATTTTATTACCAATGGCAATTGCTGGTTTCGGAATTTTATTTTCTATCATTGGAACAATGTTAGTTAAAATTTCAAGCGATGACGCTAAAGAAGCACAAGTACAAGGGGCTTTAAACAAAGGAAATTGGGTTTCAATTGTATTAACTGCAATTTCTTGTTTCTTCTTAGTAAAATTTATGTTACCAGAAGTAATGACAATGGAATTCTATGGTGAAGGATTGAAAGAAATATCTTCAATGCGTGTTTTCTATGCTACTATTGTAGGATTGATAGTTGGTGGAGCAATTTCATCAGTAACTGAATATTACACAGGATTAGGAACAAAACCAGTTTTGGCAATTGTACAAAAATCATCAACAGGAGCAGGAACTAACGTAATCGCTGGTTTAGCAACGGGTATGATTTCAACTTTCCCAACAGTGATTTTATTTGCTGCGGCAATTTGGTCTTCTTATGCTTTTGCAGGTTTTTATGGTGTGGCTTTAGCAGCTTCAGCTATGATGGCTACAACAGCTATGCAATTAGCAATCGATGCCTTCGGACCTATTTCTGATAACGCAGGTGGAATTGCTGAAATGAGTGAATTACCAAAAGAAGTTCGTACGCGTACCGATATTTTAGATTCAGTTGGAAATACAACCGCTGCAACAGGTAAAGGATTCGCAATCGCATCTGCAGCGTTAACATCGTTAGCTTTATTTGCTGCTTATGTTACGTTTACAGGAATTGACGGTATTAATATTTTCAAAGCGCCAGTATTAGCCATGTTATTTATTGGCGGAATGATTCCTGTAGTATTTTCTGCATTAGCAATGAATTCTGTTGGAAAAGCTGCAATGGATATGGTATATGAAGTACGTCGTCAGTTCAAAGAAATTCCAGGAATTATGGAAGGAACTGGCAAACCAGAATATGGTAAATGTGTGGAAATTTCAACTAAAGCCGCTTTACGCGAAATGATGTTGCCAGGAATTTTAACGATTGGTTTTCCAATTGCAATTGTACTTTTAGGGAAATTAGTTTACCCAGAGGATAATCAATTAATCGCTGAAATGTTAGGTGGTTATATGGCAGGAGTTACCGTTTCAGGTGTGCTTTGGGCTGTGTTCCAAAACAATGCAGGTGGTGCTTGGGATAATGCTAAAAAATCTTTTGAAGCAGGAGTAGAAATTAATGGAGAAATGACATTCAAAGGTTCTGATGCGCACAAAGCAGCTGTAACTGGTGATACGGTTGGAGATCCATTTAAAGATACTTCTGGACCTTCAATGAACATCTTAATTAAATTAACGTGTTTGATTGGATTGGTAATCGCACCTATTTTAGGAGGTCATAGTGCTACAACAGAAAAGGGAGCATGTTGTTCAGGTGATAAAAAAGAAGTTGTTTGCACAGAAAGCAAATGCGATTTATCAAAATGCGCTACAATGACAAAAGATGAATGTGCTAAAATGTGTGAAGCAAACGGATGTTCTGAAGAATGTAAAGAAAAATGCATGTCACAATATGATGAAAACGGTAAATACATTGGTGAAGCAGCTCATGAGCACGGACCAAATTGTAATCATGATAAAATAATTAAAGACATTAAAGTTATCAAAACTAAAGTAGCTGACGGAAAAGTAAAAGCTACGGTTACTTTAACTACAATGGTAAATGGTAAAGAAACTTTGGAAGAAAAAGTTTTTGAAGGATCTGAAATGGAAGTTGATGCTAAAATTGCCGCTTTAGGAAAATAGAAAAATATAATATTTAAAAAACGCCTCAAATTTTTAATTTGAGGCGTTTTTATATTAAAATAATCCGTTTAATTCGGCGTCAATTCGGTTGATGATGTTTCCTAAATCTTCAGGATTATTAACAAAGTCAATATCATCTACATCAATGATGACTAATTTTCCTTTGTCATAGGTTTGAATCCATCCTTCATAACGCTCATTTAAACGACTCAAATAATCAATTGAAATAGAGTTTTCATATTCTCTTCCTCGTTTATGAATTTGGTTCACTAAATTTGGAATCGAACTTCTTAAATAGATTAACAAATCTGGAGCACCAACTAATCCTTCCATCAATTCAAATAGAGAAGTATAATTATTGTAATCTCTATTAGCCATTAATCCCATGGCATGGAGATTTGGAGCAAAAATATGCGCATCTTCATAGATGGTTCGATCTTGAATAATATTTTTACCACTCTGTCTAATTTGTAATACTTGGCGAAAACGACTATTTAAGAAATAGATTTGAAGATTAAAACTCCATCGTTCCATTTGATGATAAAAATCATCTAAATAAGGATTGTCTACTACATCTTCAAAGTGTGGTTCCCACTTATAATGTTTGGCTAATAAACGAGTTAGGGTTGTTTTTCCGGCGCCAATATTTCCTGCTACTGCTATGTGCATTATGGTAAAATTAATTTATAATTAGTAATTATATTTTGGGTAAAAATAGCTAAAATTCCATCTTTAAAGAAAAAATTGCCAACGAAATTTTCAGTTAACTTAATTTTACTACTTCTCTCCTTTGTAATTTCGTAAAAATAAATTTCATTTTCATGTGAATATAGCGCTGTAGAATTGCTTAACAGCTGCATTTTATCATATTTTGGAACTGTTCCTAATGTGTTTATTGTTCCATATATCGTAGAGGAAAACAATTGATTTGTATCATTTATCCAATAAAAAAAGGTGTAATCCGAAAAGTGATTTTTTAAACCACTCTTTATAGGAGTTGAAATCCATTTTAGATGGTCATTTGTGATGTTATATAGTCCAATTCTATTAGTAATTCCGTCATAAATCCATAATTGATTTTGAGCTGATAAACCAACTGCTTCAAGCTGAATTAGTTCTGGGTTTAAATTGAAGTCGATTCGTTTTAACTCATTCAATTGGTTATCTAATAGCACTACAGTATTGAAATCTTTGTAAAAAACAATAATTTGTAATGGGTTTTGAAAATCTATATTAGTAATTTTCCCAAGTCCAATATTTTTATATTCAAAATTAGTCGTTGAACGCTTAATAATAACATTGTTTTTTATTCCATACTGATTATTTTGATTGTCAAATCCTAAATAATTGTCTATTTCCCAAGCATTACTGTCTAGTTTTTCTGATGGAATTGTATTTTGAGAAAAGCCCAAACTAATCGAAAAACATAAAATCAATTGCAATAGGTACTTTTTTTGGATCATGGATTAAACTAAATTATGTTTCAAGTGTCTAATATACTACTTTAACACAAAATTAGTAGTAAAATTATGTAACAATTTGCATTTTTGAAGACTAATCAATTATCTAACTTTATTAAACAATGAAAAAAATAGTTATCGCTTCGCTTATTTTGATCTGTAGCATTGCTCAAGCACAGAATTTTCAAGGAATGGCCGTTTATGAGTCAAAAACAAGTACTGCCGAATTTACAAAAGGATTTAGTGGAAATAAAGACATGACGCCAGAAATGCAAAAGCAAATTGAAGAGCGTATGCGAAAAATGTTTGAAAAAACATTTGTGTTAAACTTTGACAAGTCAGCATCAATTTATCAAGAAGAAGAGAAATTAGATGCGCCAGGTCAACAAGGTGGAGGCAGAATGATGACTTCAATGATGGGCGGTGGCGGAACCCATTATAAGAATGTAAAAGAAAAACAATATATTGTAGATCGTGAGTTTTTTGGAAAAGAATTTTTAATTAAAGATTCCTTGCCAAAATATGAGTGGAAAATGGAAGGAGAATCCAAACAAATAGGTATTTATACCTGTTTTAAAGCTACAGCGGTTGTAAAGGCGAATGAATCAGATTTTAGAAATTTTAGATTTAAAAATCGTGAAAAAAAGGAAGCTGAAGCAAAAAATGCTGAAAGAACGGAAGTAGCAAAAGATTCTACTAAAACTAGTAAAACCAATTTCACAAAAGATTGGGAAATTCCAAAAGAAAACACCATTACTGCTTGGTATTGTCCAGAAATTCCAGTGAATCAAGGGCCAGAAAATTATTGGGGTTTACCAGGATTAATTTTAGAAGTGAGCGATGGTAAAACCATTATTTTATGTTCTAAAATTGTATTGAATTCTAAAGACAAAGTTGAAATTAAACCCGTGGCAAAAGGAAAAGAAGTTACTCAAAATGAATATAACGACATCATCAAGAAAAAAATGGAAGAAATGCAAGAGATGAATGGTGGTCCTGGTGGCGGAAATCGTATGCAATTTAGAATGGGTAGATAAGCAAACAATCATAAAATCATAAATGAAAAAATTAATTATATTATTCATTCTGACGCTTACTTCAAGTGTTTTTTCACAAAATATTCGATTTGAAGGAACCGTCAAAGATTCTTCTGGTGTAGGATTGGATATGGCAAATATTATGGCTGTCAATCAATCAACAAAAGCCATGGACGCCTATGCCATTACTAACGAAGCTGGAAAATTTATACTCAATTTAAAAGCAAACACAGCCTATACAATCAAAGCAAGTTACATTGGGTTTCAATCGTATGAAAAAACGGTAACTACAGGAACTACTACGATGAATTATCCTATCAATTTAAAGGAAGGAACTCAGTTAAAAGAATTAGAGATTGTATATGAAATGCCCGTTTCTATCTCTGGAGACACTATTATTTATAATGCAGATTCTTTTAAGAATGGTACCGAACGAAAACTCGAAGACGTTTTAAAAAAATTACCGGGGGTTGAAGTAAATAAAGATGGTGAAATTGAAGTGGAAGGAAAAAAAGTACAAAAAATAATGGTTGAAGGGAAAGATTTTTTTGATGGCGATACCAAATTAGCCACTAAAAATATTCCAGCAGATGCCTTAGAAAAGATACAAGTTTTACGAAATTATAATGAAGTGTCTAATTTAAAAGGACTAGAAAATAATGAAGAGAATGTAGCCATAAATATTAAGTTGAAACAAGGCAAAAAGAACTTTTGGTTTGGAGATATGATGGCTGGAATTGGAATTGGAATGGGAAACAAAGTAGATCGTTACATTGTTAATCCGAAACTATTTTATTACAATCCAAAATTCAGTATTAACGTCATAGGAAATAAAAATAATATTGGCGAACTGCCTTTAACCGCTCAAGATTATTTTAAATTCACTGGCGGATTCAAAAATATGATGCGAAAAGGAGGCTCTTCATTCAATGTGGTTTCAAATGATTTAGGAATCATGGGGCTAAGAAATAATCAAGCAGCTAATATTGAATCGTCTTTTGGAGCAGCTAATTTTAGTTTTAATCCTTCTAAAGCATGGACATTAAGTGGATTCGGAATTGTATTGGGCAATAAAACCGAAATCGAAACCAAATCGGTTTCTAATCGTACCGATAATTTACCAAATGGAACTACTCAAACAATATCTGAAACGAAAGAGGATTTTACTAGACAAGACAGTAAACAGGCTTTATTTAAACTAAGCTCAAGTTATGTGCCTTCTGAAAAAATGCATTTTGATTATGATGCTTTAGTTAAATTTTCAGACCAAAAGGAAAACACGAGTCTTTTTTCTAACTTACTTTCTGATGTGTATACCAACAAAAAACAAAATCCATTTTCATTTAATCAAAACCTAAATTATTATTATACTTTAAATGATAAACACGTATTTGCTGTTGAAATTCAACACTTGTATCAAGATGAAGATCCATTGTACAATGCTAATTTAGCAACACAACCCTTCTTGTTGTCTGGGTATAATACTACACAAACTAGAGATGATATTAATCAAAAAAGATTTGTAACAACGAATAAAATAGATGCTAAATTTGATTATTATTACATGGTAACACCTAAAAGCAATATCAATTTAACTTTAGGAAATACCTATTCGTATCAAAATTTTGATTCTTCGATTTTTCAAATTTTAGACAATGGTTCTCAAAATAATTTAACAGCTTCCGAAAATAGTAATGATGTTAATTATACATTTAAAGATGTTTTTTTAGGAGTACATTTTAAATTTTTAACTGGAAAATTTACTTTTAATCCAGGTTTTAGTGTACACCAATATAATATGAATGATGCGCAACTTAGCACTTCAAATAAGCAATCGTTTACAAGAGTTTTGCCTGATGTGTATGCTTTATGGCAAATCAAAAAATCGGAAACATTGACTTATAATTACTCCTTCAGTAATAATTTTACAGATATTAATAAATTAGCTCAAGGCTATGTTTTTTCAAACTATAACAGCTTGTTTAGTGGTAATCGATTTTTAGAGAATTCAACTTCTCAAGTACATTCTTTGCGCTATTTTAAATACAATATGTTTAATTTTGAAAATATTTTTGCTAATTTAACGTATACAAAACAGCTTGATGCGATTAAGAATAAAGCTTTGTTAACTGGAGTTAATCAAGTTTCTTCTGCAGTAAATATGAATTCAAATTTTCCGGAAGAATCTTTTTCAGGAAGCGCAAATTATGGACGTTCGTTTTTTAAATATTATAAAGCAAATGCAAGAGTTTCTATTGGATGGAATAAATTCAACAATATCCGTGTTTTCCCAGATTCAGATACTGATCCTAATAATAATCCAACTAATATTCAAACAACTGAATCAGTTAGTCAAAATTATACGTTAGGTTTTTCTACCAATTATAAACAATTCCCTAATTTAGGATTATCATACAGTTATTCAATTAGCGATAATTTCTCTGATACTGTATATACAGATAGTCCTTCGTTAACTTTGGAGTATTATTTTTTAGAGGCATTTTCATTCACTTCAGAATATAACTTTTTCCATAATTATAACAAGTCAAAAACGATTGATAGCGAATATGATTTTTTATCTGCTAATATTATGTATCAGAAAAAAGACAGTAAATGGGAATGGAAACTTTCTGGAACTAATTTACTAGAGACAAAATCATTAGATACAAATAGTTTTAGTCAGTTAGGAGGTACCAGCTCGTTTTCAAGTTATAGAGTGCAACCCCGTTATTTGATTTTGAGTTTAAAATATAATTTATAAAAATGCTATACTACAAAAAAGCCTGACTTATTAGTCAGGCTTTTTAATTTATATAAAATCAATTATAGCTTAAAAGCAGTTTTTACTTGGTCTACAAAATCTAGTTTTTCCCAAGTAAATAATTCAACGGTTACTGTTTTTGTTAAACCACCTGGAGCAGAAAAAGTCTTGGTTATGGTTTCAGGAGTTCTTCCCATGTGACCATAAGCTGCAGTTTCACTATAAATTGGATTTCTTAATTTCAATCGTTGTTCAATAAAATACGGACGCATGTCAAAAACACTCTCCACAACTTTACTGATTTCACCGTCTGTTAAATTTACTTTAGCAGTACCGTAAGTGTTTACATTGATTGATGTTGGTTCGGCAACGCCAATTGCATAAGAAACTTGAACTAAAATTTCGTCAGCAACACCGGCAGCAACTAAGTTTTTAGCAATATGACGTGTTGCATATGCAGCAGAACGGTCTACTTTAGACGGGTCTTTTCCAGAAAATGCTCCACCGCCGTGAGCTCCTTTTCCACCATAGGTATCTACAATAATTTTTCTTCCTGTTAAACCAGTATCTCCGTGCGGTCCTCCAATTACGAATTTTCCTGTTGGATTGATGTGGTATTTGATAGCATCATTGAATAAATGCGCATATTGAGGATTTTTAGCAATTACTCTCGGAATCAAAATCTCAATAATATCTTTTTTAATTTTAGCTAACATCGTTGGTTCGTCAGCAAAATCATCGTGTTGCGTTGAAACCACAATGGCATCAATACGAACCGGTTTGTTATCATCAGAATATTCTAAAGTAACTTGCGATTTTGCGTCTGGACGTAAGTAAGTAATTGCTGCGTTTTCTCTTCTTAAGTCAGCTAAATCTTGCAATAATTGATGCGACAATTTCAGTGCTAACGGCATGAACTCTGCAGTTTCGTTTGTGGCATAACCAAACATCATTCCTTGGTCACCCGCACCCTGTTCTTCTTTATTAGCTCTGTCCACACCTTGATTAATGTCAGCAGATTGTTCATGAATTGCAGATAAAACACCACAAGAATCAGCTTCAAACATATATTCGCTTTTGGTATAACCAATTTTCTTGATTACATCTCTTGCGATAGTTTGAACATCTAAGTAAGTATTAGATTTCACTTCACCAGCTAAAATTACTTGTCCAGTGGTTACTAATGTTTCACAAGCTACTTTTGACTCAGGGTCAAATGCTAAAAAATTGTCAATTAATGCGTCTGAAATTTGATCCGCAACTTTGTCAGGATGTCCTTCACTCACGGATTCTGACGTAAATAAATAAGCCATAATTAAATTTATTATAAATTAAGCGAGAAAAAAAGGATTGCAAAATGCATAAAGGAGTAGGAATACTGCTTTAGCATTTTTTTAATGAGGTTGCAATCAGTTCAAATTTTTCCTCTTTTGTTATCGATTACAAAGGTATGAAGTGATTTCGAATTAATAAAATAAAATTGTGCTTTTTAATAAAATGAGTATAAATAAATTATTTTATCAAAAAAATAAGATTTTAAAATTATTAAAACATAAAAACTTAGATTAAAAATCTAAATTATATGCAATATATGTTATTTGTAAGAAAATATTTCATATTGTAAATTTTGTTACTACATTTGCATCGTTCATAAACATAATGTCAGTTATCACGAAAGCTGGAGGGAATAGACCCGATGAAAGCTTAGCAACCTCCAACTAGGAAAGGTGCTACATTCTATTTCGATATTTTTCGGAAAAAGATAACCCGAGGAAATTCTTTCCAATTTCTTGATAACATATTAATAATATAAACTTTGTGAAACGCTGTGTGAACTTAGCGTAACTCTGTGTAAAAAAAAATATGTCAAAAATTCAACAAGC
Source organism: Flavobacterium psychrophilum (assembly GCA_945905915.1). GTDB lineage: Bacteria > Bacteroidota > Bacteroidia > Flavobacteriales > Flavobacteriaceae > Flavobacterium > Flavobacterium psychrophilum_S. The sequence continues at coordinate 3,302 of CAMDQL010000016.1, read as the reverse complement.
TATAAAAGAAAGAATCTTAGTCCTAGACGGCGCTATGGGAACCATGCTGCAACGCAACAATTTCTCTGAAGAAGATTATCGTGGCAAACGATTCAAAGAGTTCCCTCATCCATTGAAAGGAAATAACGATTTACTTTCTATTACACTACCTGAAGCGGTAAAAGAAGTCCACCGTTTGTATTTTGAAGCCGGTGCAGATATTGTGGAAACCAATACATTTTCCGGGACTACAATTGGTATGGCCGATTATCATATGGAAGATTTGGTGTACGAATTAAATTACGAATCCGCTAAAATTGCAAGAGAAGTTGCAGATGAATTTACAGATAAGCCTCGTTTTGTGGCGGGTTCTATAGGACCAACTAACAGAACGGCTTCTATGTCTCCAGATGTAAATGATCCCGGCTATCGTGCTGTAACTTTTGACGATTTACGCATCGCATACAAACAACAAGTTGAAGCTTTAATTGATGGTGGTTCGGATGTGCTTTTAGTAGAAACGATTTTCGATACATTAAACGCAAAAGCCGCACTTTTCGCTATTGAAGAAGTTAAAGAAGAACGAAATATTGATATTCCAATTATGGTTTCAGGAACGATTACAGATGCTTCTGGAAGAACTTTATCCGGACAAACAGTCGAAGCTTTTTTAATTTCTATTCAGCATATTCCTTTGTTAAGTGTAGGATTTAATTGTGCTTTGGGAGCCGATCAGTTAAAACCTTATTTAAAGCGCTTGGCACAACATACACAAGTAAATATTTCGGCACATCCAAATGCTGGTTTGCCAAATGCCTTTGGAGAATACGACCAAACACCAATGGAAATGCAGGCTTTAATTCGGGAATATTTACAAGACAATTTGATAAATATAATTGGAGGTTGCTGCGGCACTACTCCAGAACACATTAAATTAATAGCAGAAGTTGCAAAAGAATTCAAGCCTAGAACAATAGAAGTAATAGCATAATGACAGAAGTAGATTGTAAAAAATATTTAAAATTATCCGGGCTAGAACCACTAATTATTACCCCAGAAACCAATTTCGTAAATGTTGGAGAACGAACCAATGTAACAGGTTCTCGTAAATTTCTTCGATTAATTAAAGAAGAAAAGTATGATGAAGCACTTTCGATTGCTCGAGAACAAGTGGAAGGTGGCGCTCAAATTATCGATGTTAATATGGATGAAGGAATGTTAGATGGCGTTTATGCTATGACAAAATTCCTAAATTTAATTGCTGCCGAACCTGATATTGCTCGTGTTCCTGTAATGATAGATAGTTCGAAATGGGAAATTATCGAAGCAGGTTTAAAAGTCGTACAAGGAAAAGCGGTAGTAAATTCAATTTCTCTTAAAGAAGGCGAAGCGGTTTTTATTCATCACGCCAAGTTAATTAAACGCTATGGCGCAGCAGTAATTGTAATGGCTTTTGATGAAGTTGGACAAGCAGATAATTACCAAAGAAGAATTGAAATTTGTAAAAGAAGTTACGATATATTAGTAAACCAAGTTGGTTTTCCTGCCGAAGATATCATTTTCGATCCCAATATTTTTCCAGTAGCAACAGGAATGGACGAGCATAAATTAAACGCTTTAGATTTTTTCCAAGCAACAAAGTGGATTCGTGAAAATTTACCTTTTGCAAATATTTCTGGCGGCGTAAGTAATGTTTCCTTCTCTTTTCGTGGAAACGATAAAGTCCGTGAAGCGATGCATTCCGTGTTCTTATATCACGCGATTCAAAATGGGATGACTATGGGAATTGTCAATCCAGAAATGTTAGAAATTTACGATGAAATAGACGCTGTTTTATTGGAACACGTTGAAGATGTGCTTTTAAATAGAAGAGAAGATGCTACCGAACGTTTATTAGATTTAGCCGAAAGTTTTAAAGGCGATTTCAAGGTAAATGAAAAAGCAATAGCCGAATGGCGAAATGGTTCAGTTCAAGAACGATTAACCCATTCTTTAGTAAAAGGATTTGATGAATTTATTGAAATTGATGTAGAGGAAGCCAGATTAACCGCCAATAAAGCCATTGAAGTGATTGAAATCAGTTTAATGAATGGAATGAACGTGGTTGGCGATTTATTCGGTAGCGGAAAAATGTTTTTACCTCAAGTGGTAAAATCTGCACGCGTTATGAAAAAAGCTGTGGCTTATTTATTACCATTTATTGAAGAGGAAAAAGATTCAACCGCTTCGTCTTCTGCTGGAAAAGTATTAATGGCAACCGTTAAAGGTGATGTGCACGATATCGGAAAAAACATTGTTTCAGTAGTTTTAGCGTGTAATAATTTTGAAATTATCGATTTAGGCGTTATGGTTCCGCCAGAAAAAATTATTGATGCCGCCATTAAAGAAAATGTAGATATCATCGGTCTAAGCGGATTAATTACGCCTTCTTTAGACGAAATGGTGTATTTGGCCAAAGAAATGGATAAGTTAAACATCAAAATTCCAATAATGATTGGTGGCGCAACTACTTCACGCGCGCATACAGCTGTTAAAATTGCTCCAGAATATGCTGCAACTGTAGTACACGTTAATGATGCTTCAAGAGCAGTAACTGTTGCTTCGAATTTATTAAATACGGAAACAAAAATGTCGTATTCAGTTGCGTTACGCGAGGAGTACGATGCATTACGTGAAGGCTATTTAAATAGAGCAAGAGAGAAAAATTTCTTAACGATTGAAGAAGCTCGTAAGAATAAATTTAAGATAGATTGGAACAATTACGAAGCTGTAAAACCTAATTTTATTGGAACGAAAACAGTTGAGGTAGCATTATCAGATTTAGTAGATTTTATCGATTGGACACCGTTTTTTCAATCTTGGGAATTATATGGAAAATACCCAGCCATTTTAACTGATGAGGTAGTGGGTGAACAAGCATCAGATTTGTTTAAAGATGCGCAAAATATGTTATCAAAAATTGTCTCTGAAAAATGGTTTACAGCTAAAGGAATTTTAGGAATTTTTCCAGCTACCACCATAAATGATGATGATATTGAGGTAAGTCTTCCAACTTCCAGCTTCCAACTTCTGACTTTAAGACAACAATCGCAAAAAACCGCAGGAGCGCCAAATATAGCTTTAGCCGATTTTATTGCACCAAAAGATTCTGGAATTCAAGATTATATGGGTTGTTTTTGTGTGACAACTGGTTTTGGCGTAGATGAAAAAGCGGCAGAATTTGAAAGCCAATTAGACGATTATAATGCCATTTTAACCAAAGCTTTAGGCGATAGATTAGCAGAAGCTTTCGCAGAATATTTACATTTAAAAGTTCGAAAAGA
>CAMDQL010000015.1 GCA_945905915.1 Flavobacterium psychrophilum | reverse complement strand
GTGTACTATTCTCATGATTATGCAGAAAAAATTTTAATTAATGAAATTAAATTATTAATTAATAAGTATGGAAACAAACCAATATTAATTTTAGGGAGACATGGATTTGATATTAATGAGTTTATAAAGAAAACTAGAGAAAGTAAAATATTATATAATGAGCGAAATGATAAAATAGAAATAAAAGGTTTAGAATCTTACGATATAAAGTACATAACTGTTCACAAATCTAAAGGATTAGAATCAGACAACATAATTATATTAAATCTAAGAAACCACATTTTAGGTTTTCCAAATAAAATGAATGATGACCCAATATTATCTTTATTATTAAGTGACCATGAAGATTATAGGTTTGCTGAAGAGAGAAGATTGTTTTATGTTGCATTAACAAGAACTAAAAATGAAGTTATATTAATGTTGCCTATAGATGCTTCATTATTTGCAGAAGAAATAATTATTGATAACGATTTAATTTTTTCAACAAACAATGATAAATTAAGTAAAACTAAGTGTCCCTATTGTCAAACAGGACATTTACTTTTAAGGCAACAATCGGTAAGTAATAATCATTTTTTAGGATGTTCTAATTATCCTATCTGTAATCAAACTTTTAGTAAAATAGAAATATTAGAAAATTCTATTTTATGCTCAGGTTGTGAAAGTGGTTTTATGGTAAAACGAATTGGACAATTTAGCACATTTTTAGGCTGTACAAACTACCCAAAATGTAACAATAAAATAAATTTGCAATAATAATATATCAGTGTATATATGTTTTTCATTGAATTCAAAATAAGCAAGAATTAAGTAATTTATTTCATGACCCTAAATTAATATTATTAATTATATTCTCGCATTGGAGAAGTGTTATATAGCTTGAAATAATAGATAAATTTTAATAATATAAACTTATTTATATATTAGATATGCTTACATAGAGGGATATGTTATAGTTATAAATAATTAACGCTATAAAACACATAATTAGTGGCTCGTAAACCTTCGTTATTATTGGCTTTTGAACATAAATTAGAAAAAAAATATTTTTTTAAAAAAAATTAAAAAAATTGAACATTTAAATATCAATTTACATACAAGGAATGATTATACTATACCCCCATTTTTAAATAAGTGTACCAATAAGAAAACCGAAATTTTATTATGGGGGTGGGGTATAGATTTTTAAAAAAATATTCGATTTTTTTAGCTTTTCAGGAGAGCAAAGCTTGTAAAATAGAAAGAACCTTCCTAACTTCAATGCAATAGGTAATTCTTTTAAACTATTAGGAAGTTTAGAATTAGCTTATTTAAATTAAGATGATATGCCTATGATTTAATTGTTAATTTATTTGAGTGGGTTTAAAATTGTCAATAAGAATACAGCTAAAATTAAAATAATAGGAAGTATTATTAAAACCCATCGAATTATTTTATTGCTTTTATTAAAAATTATAGTCATAACAATAGATATGATTATAGGAATAATACCAATTATTGACATCAATTCTTTCGTCATTTGTCTTTTATGTTGACCAAATGGACACCATTCAGGGAAGAAACCTGATATTTCTTCACCAATGAGATATACATTATGTATAAATTGAATGTGATATAAGTAAAAGGAAATTATTAAAATAATGTATAATAAATAGAAGTATATAGAAACTAAAATACTGATAAAAGTTTTTTTCATAATAGTTTTTTTATTTAGCTTCCAATGCAGGGAGCCAATTTGTAATTATATAATTTGATATTGGTTTAGTTACAAAAAATGCAATTAAAATTGTAAATGGAATTAACCAATTTGCATTTAAATTAAAAGGAATAATAAATAATGTAAAGAATACAATAAAAAAGATTACTACTCTTAAAATAATTCTGTAAACTATTATCAATATTGGGTGAGTTGAATTGGCAGTTAAAAATTCATTTAGTTTTAAAAAAAAAAGGATTATTTAAATTATTTTCTTTTTTTTGAATTGAAATATTGAAATTAGTTTCTATTAAGTCTTTGCTTATTTCTTCTGTATTGATTATGTTTTCTTCGACAACATTTGAATTATTATTTTTTCCATCCATAAAAATTAAGTAAGCAAATGGTAATGTTGGGAAAATGAAAACCCATTGCATTTCGGGAACCACACCAAATAATTTTTCATTAAATGGTATTATTAATATTATGTAGAAATCTATAATTACTGAATAAATTCCAAATAAATAAGAATTAAAAACTGAAATTTTTAAACTTCTAGATCTATAATAAGTTGTAACTGCTCTTAAATAGAATCCAATAAATAATAGTATTAAAGGCCATTGAAGTATTTTTCTAAAATAATATCTATTGCCACTGATATAAGAACCATCATACTTAAAATAGCTTATAATCTTATTTGTTATAATTTTAGAATTTAATTTATGCACAAAAGTTTTCTTTGTGCTTTCAACTTTAGTAATTTCTAAAGGTTTTTTTTTTACTATGAATGGCTCAATTAAAAAACTAATTAAAGCTATAGTTAAAGGAAATGGTATGATTAATATTAAAAAATCAATTACATCCAAATGATAACTTATATTATTGAAATCATCAATAGACACACGATTAGCGGCATAATATGAACCAAGTGTGTAAAAACAAGAACTTAAAATAATTAGTGTTCTAAATAGTCTTCTATATTTATAAGCTGCATATCCAAAAAAATATGTGTAAAGAATTTTTTTCATAATAAACTATTTTAACAATTGACCCGCTAATATAATTTAAAATATAGGATATTACAAATTCTAATTTTTTAAAAACACCTTTGAAACTGATTAATTTTTGCGAATGTAGACTAAATGTGGGCTAGAATATAAAACAAAAAACCTTAACGAATTGAATTTCAATTGTTAAGGTTTTTATTTTGCGGAGAAAGAGGGATTCGAACCCCCGGACCTGTTACAGTCAACAGTTTTCAAGACTGCCGCATTCGACCACTCTGCCATTTCTCCAATAAGTCGCGCACTCAATTCCTGATTGCGAGTGCAAATATAGAATGTTTTTTTATTCCTGCAAACCTTTTAAGAATAAAAAAAAATAAAAACGAGACATTTTTTTTAACTATTTCATTCCGAAATAATTATGCTTCAAAAAAAACTAATAGGTTACATATTCTGTTATTTCTAGTCCATAACCAATCATTCCCACTCGTTTGGTTTGAGCAGAACTGTTAGAAAGCAATTTAATTTTAGTTATGTCGATATCATGCAAGATTTGTGCTCCAATACCAAAATCTTTGCTGTCCATTTTTATTTGGGGTGCTTTTAGTGTGCCTGATTCCTGTAATACTTTTAATTCTATTAAACGATTTAATAATTCAATAGATTGTACTTCTTGATTAATGAAAATAATGGCTCCTTTATTTGCTTCGTTAATTTTGCGAAACATATCATCGAGCTTTTGATCGGCATTATTTGTTAATGTACCTAAAATATCATTATTGATTTGTGTGGAATTTATTTTAGTTAAAACAGATTCCCCAGCATTCCACGTACCTTTTGTTAAAGCAATATGAACTTGCCTATTTGTAGTTTGTAAATAAGCGCGCAATCTAAAAGTTCCAAAGCGCGTTTGAACATCAAAATCTTCCTTTTTTTGAATGAGGCTATCATGTTGCATACGGTAGGCAACTAAATCTTCAATAGAAACTAATTTTAAATTGAATTTTTTAGCTACTTCAACCAGTTGAGGTAAGCGTGCCATCGTGCCGTCTTCATTCATTATTTCAACGATTACTCCAGCCGATTTAAATCCAGCTAAACGGGCAAAATCAATAGCAGCTTCTGTATGCCCTGTGCGTCGTAAAACTCCACCTTGCTTTGCAATCAATGGAAAAATGTGTCCAGGACGTGCTAAATCAAAAGACTTGGTGCTTGGATCAATTAAGGCTTGAATAGTTTTAGCTCTATCAGAAGCAGAAATACCGGTACTTACTCCACGTCCTTTTAAATCTACCGAAACGGTGAAGGCAGTTTCCATGTGATCGGTATTATTACGAACCATTGCATGAAGATCTAATTCTTTACAACGCGATTCGGTAAGAGGAGCACAAATAAGACCTCGCCCATGAGTTGCCATAAAATTGATCATCTCAGGAGTTACTTTTTCGGCAGCAGCTAAAAAATCGCCTTCATTTTCTCTATCTTCATCATCAACTACAATGATTACCTTTCCTTGACGGATGTCTTCTATAGCTTCTTCTATGGTGTTAAGTTGAATGTTTTGTGACATGGGGCTAGTTAGTTTGTATTGTTTTGGGTAATTTTTGAAAATAATTTTTGAAATGGTTCTGTAATCCAATCAAAATTTACCATTATTCCAATATTATTAGTTGCTCGATATGTTAATAGAATAGCAAATGGAGTCATTAGTAATGAAGCCATCCAAGCGCCTAAAAACGGTGTAATCGTATCTTCTTGCGCTAGTTTTCTTCCAAAGGTATTGATGAAATGAAACGAAATAAAAACAAGCATCGCAAAAACAATCGGAAGTCCGAGTCCACCTTTTCTGATAATAGCACCAAGTGGGGCACCAATAAAGAACATTAATAGGCAAGAGTATGCAATTACAAATTTTTCATGAATAGCGAACCAATGTGCATTAATGTTTTTTGATTTAAACTCTAAATCCAATTTGGTGTTTTGAATACTAAAATCGGTGCTAGAAATATTATTTTTAGCCATTTCTATAACTTGTTTTTTCTCATTTTTAGAAAAAATAGACAATAAATCTTCAACTACTTTGTCTTTTTTAGGGACAGTTAATTGAGTCTTAAGAAGTTTTTTGTTAAATATATTGTCATTTCTTGTGGATAAATTATCGGCAAAGGAAACAACATCTTTATCATAGTTTTTTTGAAGCGAATCAATTGTATATCTAAGTTCTGGTATTGTTAACATTTTTTCAGAAGTGATGTCTCCTTGATCCATTTCTGCTTGATTAAGCTTAGTTAAATCAATATTTACAATGTATTTCTTAAAACTACTTTTTGCAAAAGGCAATTTATTGCGCTCTTCATATTTTGTTGGTTGTATGTCTTCATAATAATTACCGTCATACAATTCTAATTGTAAATAATTAGAATCATCTTCACTAGTCAGTAGTCCATTTTTTGCTTTAATAATCGTGTTTGCCCCTAATCCAAGGCTAGTATTTTTAACATGCATAGTAACGCCATTTAAAAATTCGCCGTTATCGCCTGATTTTTTATCCACTTTGATACTTGAATTTCCAATTGTGTTAAATTGACCCTCAGCGATTGCCATTGCTGGTTTTTGTTGTATAATGGTTTTTCTAAGGTTAATAAATTTATATTGTGCTTCTGGAATTACGTTATTAGCAAAAAAGAAAGAAACAAAAGCTAAAATACCAATACTAATTGTAAGCATCTTCATCGCTCGTTGAAGAGAAATTCCCGATGATTTCATAGCAGCAAATTCATAGTTTTCAGCAAAAGATCCAAAAGTCATTATTCCGGCTAGTAGAATAGAAAGCGGAAGAACTAAAGGTACAATTGTTGGAGCGTAATAAGAAAGAAATTTGATTATGGTAAACAAGTCTAAATCTTTTCCGGCTAATTCAGATATGAAAAGCCAAATACCTTGTAAAACGAATATAAAAAATAAGATTACAAATACGGTAGTAAATGTAATCATGTAAGATTTAAGAATGTATTTATCTAATATTTTCACCCGAACGTTTTTAGTCTAATTTATTGATGTAATAATTAGGATATTTTGATTTGGTAAAGGTAAAATGATTTTTTGATAAAGGTTGATTTGTTTTAAAAGAATTAACAGTTAAAGTTGTTTTAGTACCATTTTTTCCCACTTCAATCACCGTGTAAATATTCTTTGTTTGGGTATCAATTCCGATAAGGATCTCTTTTCGAGTATCTTTTGAATTGTTTGGCGTCAATTTCACAAATTGAATTTTTCTCCCTTTGACATTTTGAGGAATGTCCCATGCATATTTATATCCGGAGGTAAAAAAGGTTAACATTTTGTTTGGAGAAACCGCTTTTTCATCATTAGCATCAAAATTTTCTTGTGTAACTTCTTCGTCTTCAGGAACAATGGTATATACTTTTTTACCGTCAAAAATTTTGGTAACTCCCATAAAATTTAAGTGATATAAATTTCCTTGAAGTGCAACATTACCATTACTTTCTTGATTGATGCGTTCTTTAGGATTGTTCAAAGAATATTTAAAATCTATGACTATGTTATTATATGATTTCACTTTTGAAGTCACATCATCTAAAAGTTCTTTCGCTTTTTTGGCATCTTGTGCGTGCAATGAAAACCCAATGAAAGATATAAAGATGATACTTAAAATGTGTTTCATTTTAAAATTAATTTTGTTCATTATTTAAAAAGTGATCTAAAGCAACTAAATCAGAAATTAATACCGAACGAGCTTTACTACCTTCAAACGGACCTACAATTCCAGCGGCTTCTAATTGGTCAATTAATCTTCCCGCTCTATTATAGCCTAATTTTAGTTTTCTTTGAATTAATGAGGCACTTCCTTGTTGGGCTGTTACAATTACTTCGGCAGCTTCTCTGAACAACGAATCACGCTCAGAGATATCTATATCAAGTTTTATGCCATTTTCTTCACCAATATATTCAGGAAGTAAATAAGCTTCAGGATAAGCTTTTTGGGAACCAATAAAATCACAAATTTTATCTACTTCTGGCGTATCTACAAAAGCACATTGTACCCGAACTATTTCATTGCCTTGCGTGTATAACATATCACCACGGCCTATTAACTGATCAGCACCACCAGAATCTAATATCGTTCTAGAGTCAATTTTTGAAGTTACTCTAAACGCAATTCGTGCAGGAAAGTTAGCCTTAATCATACCCGTAATTACATTCACAGATGGGCGTTGTGTAGCAATAATTAAATGGATTCCAATAGCACGTGCTAATTGGGCTAAACGTGCAATAGGAGTTTCTACTTCTTTACCTGCTGTCATAATTAAATCAGCAAATTCATCTACGACTAAAACGATATAAGGTAAAAATCGATGTCCATTTTCTGGATTTAATTTACGCTGTTTAAATTTTTCATTGTACTCTTTTATGTTTCGAACCATTGCGTCTTTTAACAACGAATAACGGTTGTCCATTTCAATACAAAGTGAATTTAACGTATAGATTACTTTTGTATTATCTGTAATAATAGCATCGCCTCCATCAGGAAGTTTTGCTAAATAATGACGCTCAATTTTATTAAAAAGGGTTAATTCTACTTTTTTTGGATCTACTAATACAAATTTTACTTCAGCAGGGTGTTTTTTGTAGAGTAGGGAAGTAAGCACCGCATTTAATCCAACTGATTTTCCTTGTCCAGTTGCTCCCGCCATTAATAAATGGGGCATTTTAGCTAAGTCTACAACAAAAGTTTCATTTGAAATAGTTTTTCCCAAAGCAATAGGTAATTCCATTTCAGCACTTTGAAATTTTGGTGAAGAAATCACACTTTTCATGGATACCATTGTTGGATTATTATTAGGTACTTCTATACCAATAGTACCTTTACCTGGAATAGGAGCAATGATACGAATACCTAGCGCCGATAACGAAAGAGCAATATCATCTTCTAAGTTCTTAATTTTTGAAATTCGAACTCCAGCATCGGGAACAATTTCATATAAAGTAACCGTTGGTCCTACCGTAGCTTTGATTTGGGAAATACCAATGCTGTAGTTTTTCAACGTATCTACAATTTTATTTTTGTTTTCTTCTAATTCAGCTTGGTTAATTGTAATTCCTCCTGTTGAGTATTCTTTTAATAAATCAATCGGTGGAAACTGATAATTTGATAGTTCTAATGTTGGGTCAAACTCTCCAAAATCTTGAACTAATCGTGCCGATAAATTTTCTTCGACTAATATTTCTTCTTCTACTTTTTCAATAACGAATGCGTCTTCATTAATAAACGGTTCATTTGGAATACTTCGGTCTTCAATAGAAAAATTAGTAACTTCGGGTGTTTCAGATTTTAGTTTTGGATCTAAATTTAATTCGGAAGAATTTGAAATAGTAGGTTTTAAAGCTTCTTTGTTGATTTCAAAAGAGTTGGGATAGGTTTTTAATTCGATATTACTAATTTCTTCTTCATCTTCGGTTAGTGAAAAATCGTCTTCTTCATTTGGAAGTGGTACAATAGGTAATTCATCTTCGGTACTATTTTGATCTTCTGAATGGTTGGCATCAATAATAGGATTTGCACTCGTTTCAGATGCTAGGTCTGCGTTAAATGATTTTGCAGACTTTTCAAATATTGAGGTAAACGTATCGGGTGAAACATTGATTTTAAAAACTAAGAAAATTAAAATACCAAATAGTAATACTAAAAGTGTCCCAGTTTTACCGATGTAATCTTGGATGAATAAGTTCATTTCATAGCCAATGACACCACCCAATTGCGGAACATAATCCCAAAGAAACCCTAATAATATAGAACCTATAATGATAAGAAATCCATCCCAAAAAAAGTTTTTCTTTAGTTTTAAAAGACTCATATCCAATACTAGATAAGCACCTATTAAAAACAAGACTCTAACAAATAGAAAAGAGGTAACTCCAAATCCTTGGTATAAGAAAAAGTCAGCTAAAAAAGCACCAATTTTCCCCAACCAATTTTCTGTACTAAGCGCACGATTCGTTAATTGGCTTACAGAACTTTGATCAGCATATCCAGTAATGAAATAAGAAATAAAGGAAAGCAATAAGGCTAACGAAAAGAAAATAAATAAGATGCCTACAATAAATTTTTGTCGGCGACCTATCTTTAAAGATGATTTTTTATTAACTGCGTCAGTTGCATTATTAGCAACGCCTTTTGAAATTTTTTTGGCCATTGAAACGGAACAATTTTTACAAAAGTAGCTAATTTAAAACAAATATGGAAAATAAATAATACATCCGATCACTAGAGCGGTTAATGCGGCAAAAAATACGGCTCCGGCGGCGATATCTTTAATAAAACCAATGCGTTGATGAAAATCGGGGTGCACAAAATCAGCAATTTTTTCCACTGCAGTATTTAATCCTTCAATTCCTAAAACTAAACCAAACACCAAGATTTGCATCATCCATTCCATCCTATTGATGCCAAAATAAAATCCTGCAATGGTCATAATAACCGCAAGTGATGATTGCACCATTATACTATGTTCGGTAGTAATAAGTTTGAAGGCGCCCTTTAAGGCAAATACCATGCTTTTTAGTCGACCCGTAAAAAGGGTTTCGTCTTTTTCAAATTTCATAAATTATAATACAGCTAAGGCAGCTTCATAATTAGGTTCGTCTGCAATTTCATTTACTTGTTCGGTGTGCAGAATAGTTCCGTTTTCATCAATAACTACAATAACACGAGAATGTAATCCGGCAAGTGGGCCATCAGTAATTTCTAAACCATAGTTTTTTCCAAAACTTCCGTCTTTAAAATCAGATAAATTGATTACATTTTCTAATCCTTCTGCACCACAAAAACGTTTTTGAGCAAATGGTAAGTCTCTAGAAATGCACAAAACTTTGGTATTTGTTAATGAACTTGCTTTTTCGTTAAAAGTTCTTACCGAAGTAGCGCAAGTGCCAGTATCGATACTTGGAAATATATTTAATATGATTCTTGATCCTGTAAAGTCAGCTAGTGAAGCAGTTCCTAAATCGATTTTGATAAGATAAAAATCAGTTGCTTTTGAACCTAATGCTGGTAATTCACCATTTGTGTGAATTGGATTTCCTCCTAGTGTAATTGATGCCATAGTTTATTATTTTGTGTACAAAGGTACTTATTTATTATTATTTTGAATTAACCAATTCTTAAAATCAAAGAAATTTTGAGGAGCTACGCCATGTCCAACTGGATATTCGTGATATACTACTTCTAATCCTAGATTTTCTAATGCTGGTTTTGCTTTTCGTGCCCAATCTACAGGAATTACTTGATCTACTGTTCCATGTGATATAAAGAAATTCAAATGTGAAATGGCTTTGGTATCAATAACTTCAGGTACAATATCTTGATTGAAATAACCGCTTAAAGCTACCACTTTCGAAATTTTTTCAGGATAGGTTAGGGCAGTGGCATAGCTTAAAATAGCGCCTTGACTAAATCCTATTAAAGTTACGTTTTTAGTATCGATTGGGTATTGCTTTACAATTTCATCAATAAAACTACCAATTAATGCTACCGATTCTTTGGCTTGTTCGTTGTCTGAAAATTTATTTTCATCGGCATCAAAATGTATGGCATACCACGCATGTCCATAAGGTTCTAAATTATAAGGTGCACGAACAGAAATAACAAAACTATCGTCAGGTAATTCAGCAGCAAAAGAGAATAAATCTTCTTCATTGCTACCATACCCGTGTAATAGCAATAATAATGGGTTTTTTTCTAAACTAATTTTAGGCTCACGAACTAAATGCTGTAAATTCATTTTAGAAACTTTTAAATAATTTTTGATATAAATTTCCAACAATTGGAATTGCTTTATTTTCTCCTTTAATAGCTGATAGTATACCAAAAACCCATAATACCGTAAAAAACACCCAAAAAGAAATATAGATTTGCATATTACTAAAGTTAGAAATTAGTAATCCAATTGAAATAAAAGTAAGATTTAATCCTAACGCTTGTTTGATGTGAAAGGAAGCAAATTTATTTTTTGATTCAGCATTCATTGAAAGCGCAATTAATATTCCTACTATCAAAATATAACTAGTAATAGCTGTAATCTTTCCTTTTTCGATATCACTTTTTTCTTGCTCTATGTCGTTCATAGCCCTAAAATTATTCATTATCAATTATTCATTATCAATTATTCATTATTAATTGCCCATTATTATAAATTCCAATCGCTTTTCCTTTCAGTTGTTGTCCTAAAAATGCGGAATTTTTAGATTTTGAATGCACGTTTTCTTTGCTAAATAGCCACTGATCTTCAGTAGTAAATAGTGAAATATCTGCTTTGTTCCCAATTGCTATTGATGGGTTTTCTACATTGAAAATCAGCTTACTAGAAACTAATTTCTCAACAACTTTTTCAAGAGGTAAACTATTCAACAAAGCTCCAAAAGCACTTTCTAATCCGATGGTTCCATCTTTGGCCAAATCAAATTCTAATTTTTTATGTTCAATGTCTAACGGATTATGGTCTGAGGTGATGCAATCAATTGTTCCGTCTAAAACGGCAGCGATCAAAGCTTTTCGTGTAGCTTCTTCTCTTAAAGGCGGTAATACTTTGTATCTTGAGTCAAAGCCCATCAACATTTCGTCGTTTAAGACTAAATTATGCACCGCTACACTACAAGATACTTGTAATCCTTTGGCTTTAGCTTCTTTAATTAATTTGATACTTCCTTGTGTTGAAATTGTTGGAATATGCATTTTTCCACCAGTATATTCTAGTAAAAATAAATTGCGTGCTACATGTAATTCTTCCGCCAGTGCAGGAATTCCTTTCAAACCTAATTTTGTACTTATTGCTCCTTCATTTGCAATTCCATTTCCTTTCAATGTGCTGTCTTGACAAAAGGCAAGTAACATTCCATTAAAATCTTGCACATATTGAAGTGCAATTTTTTGAAGATTTGCATTTTGAAGCGCCTTTTTATAATCGCCAAAAGCAATTGCTCCGGCGTTTTGCATATCATATAATTCGGCCAATTCATTTCCTTCACTTCCTTTGGTTAATGCGCCAATAGGGTAGAGAGTGGTTGCATTTCCTTTTGCTCTATCCAACACAAATCGAACTTGCGATTGATTGTCTATCGTTGGGTTTGAATTCGGTTGTAATGCTACTGCTGTAAATCCGCTTTTAGCAGCAACCTTTAATCCGTTTTCAATGGTTTCTCGGTCTTCATATCCAGGTTCACCAAAGGAAACCGAACTGTCCATCCAGCCTTTAGAAATATGCAAATTAGGAAGATTCACAACCTCAAAGCCAGAAGTAGCTGAAATTTCCTTATCTATTTGCGTTATCGTACCATTCTCAATTTTCAAGTCCATTGTTTGATTGTGGAACGGACTTGAAGGGTCGATTATTTTGGCTTGTTTTAGAATAACTTGCGTCATTTTACAAATTTTTGAATTAGTAGCTCTGTTATTAGTAATAATAGTGTTGCAAATATAAACCATTTCCAAATTTCATTGCTCGTTCGATCTGATGCAATGTCATTTAAAGCGGTTGATATGTTATTTATTTTAGTGAAATTTTCAAAATTAGCGGTTGAAACTTGCGTTAAATTGCTTTCGGTTCGTGGATAGTTGAAGCTGATTTTCTTTAACGAATTTTTTCCCTTCATTACATCAAAATTTCCAGCTACTTCCGGGTAATCGCCAAAAGATAGTTTGCATTTTGCATTTAAAATTTGTTGCATCGGAATAAAACTATAACCGTCTTTTTGTACCGAAACTACTTCGTCTTTTGCTAAACTAGTTTCTAAAATTAGGTTTTCGTTTGCTCCAATTGTAAAGGCGCTAATTCCTGTTTTTCCTTCATTTTGCCCCATGTTGTAAAAAGTAGGAACAATTAATGGCGCATTTTGGAAATTACTGTTTTGTTTGTTTATCGGCGCAGAAAAAGCGTAAAATGTTCCCAATCGATTGGTTGTTGAACCCACAAAAACAGAATTGTCTTCGTATTGTAAAATGTTTGAAGTTCCAGTTAAACCAAAGCTTTCTTTTGTATTTGGATATTGAAAATTAGTTACTTTCTTCTCAAAAACGGTTTGGTATAATGGATGATCAAAGTTGATTTTTGTGATTTGTTTACCTGAAGTTGAAAGTTTTGAATAACTCAATCCACCGAAGTTTTTAGCAAAAGTATTCAATAAATTTGGCGTATTTTTTCCATTCGGAATGAATGCAATTGAGCCTCCTTTTTCGTAGAATGATTTCAATGTTGTTCCCAGAGCTATAGGCAAATCTTCTAATTCATTTAATAAAATTGCATCTTGATTCTCAATTTGATTGTAATCTAAAGTTGCTAAATCGGTAGTTACAAAACTGAATTCCTCTGTTGTGAAAATACGGCTTAAGAAATTATTTTTATCTGAAATTCCAATAGCAATTACAGAGGCTTTTTTGGGTTTTGAAATACTTACATAATACGTATTGTCGTAACTTAAACTGTTATCTTCGATGCTAATAGTTCCGTGAAAATCTTTTTTTGGAATTGTAATTGCAATATCTGTAATGGCTGATTCAAATTTTGCAATGGTTTTCGCAATGGCTTTATTGTTACTTAAAACCGAAAGCGGTACTTCATTTTCAGTGATTCCAAAAGCTTGAAGCGTGATTTTTAATTCGTAAAATTGGTCTAAAACATTCGAAATGATTACTTTATCAATACTTATGTTTGTTTTGTTTTGTGCTTCGGGTTGGATGAAATACACAACATTATTATCCGAGAGGTTAAACGCCTTTTTGCTTTCAGATTGAATGGCATCGGTAATGATGACGTAATCTTTTTTAGTATTTTTCTTTTTGATTTCTACCTGATTAATTAGGTAATCCAACTGAAAAGGCGTTGCGGAATACTTTAAATTCTGCAATTCTTTTTGAATTGATTTAATATCGGTGTCCCAAAAAACTTCTGAATTGGTAAGTAATGAAAATTGTTGGTTTTCGGGTAATTCTTCTAAAAGTTCTTGGATGCTACGTTTGAGTAATTCGCCTTTTGCACCTTTTGCTTGCATGGAAAACGAATTATCTAATAAAATGATGAGTTCGTTACTTTTATTTGTAGTGTCTTTGGCGTCAAAAAAGGGCTGTGCAAAGGCTAAAATTAAACAAGTTAATAACAATAATCGTGTGGCTAACAATAACCATTTCTTGATTTTAGCACTTTTTCGGGTTTGAGTTTGAAGTTTTTTGAGTAGTTTTACGTTGGTAAAATATTCTATTTTAAAGCGACGTAATTGAAATAAATGCACCAAAATTGGTATAACCAACAGAAAAAGGAAGTAAAGAATTTCTGGATGTTTAAATTGCATTTATAATTATAATTTGTCAAAAGTACGAAAATAGAATTGATAATTAATAATTGACAATCAATAATTATTTTTTCTTCCGCTTCTCGTCTCTTTTGCGTTCAATGTTTCTATTTCTTGATTCGGTTTTACGCGGTTTGCGTTTTCCTGGACCACCAAGGTTTACTTTTGCATTTTTTTCTTTCTTCTTGTGAAAAGCTTCGCCACCTTCTTTTTTAGGTGTTTTCAACAAGAATTTCATTTTTTTCTTTTCTTTTTCGAAATCTAAATAGCGTTCTTCGATTTTTAAATCTTCGGGAAGTACATATTCTTTAATTTCGGTGTTCATTAACAATTCTACCTCAATTTTTGATTCTACTTCACTCGGCGAAACCAAACTTATTGCAATACCTGTTTTATCAGCACGACCAGTTCTACCAATTCGGTGCATGTATTTCTCAGGTTCTTCAGTAAATTGTAAATTGATGACGTGGGTAATATCAGAAATATCTAAACCACGCGCCATAATATCGGTAGTAACTAAACCTCTTAATTCGCCCGCCTGAAAAGCTGCCATCGTATTCAAACGATAATTTTGAGATTTATTGGAATGAATTACTCCAAATTGTTCTGAGAATTCTTCGTCTAATGTTTCAAAAACCAAATCTACAATACGCTTATTATTGACAAAAATCAAAACACGTTCCATGGTTTCGGTTTCGCGAACCAAGTGTTTCAACATATTTAATTTGGTTAAAAAATTAGGAACTTGATAGATAATTTGTTCAATTTGTTCCAACGGAGTTCCGCTTTGTGCCAATGAAACCTCTTCTGGAAATTCAAAATATTCATCTAACATCGCATCCACTTCTTCAGTCATGGTTGCCGAAAACAGAATGTTTTGTTTTTTACCGCGCATCATCGATAAAATTGAAGTCAATTGTGCACGGAACCCTAAGTTTAATATTTCGTCAAATTCGTCAATGACTAATTTTTGCAAGGTATCAAATCGTAAAACTCCATCAAGGCCTAAATCCATTACTCGTCCCGGGGTTCCAACTAAAACGTCAACTCCTTCAGCCAATGCTTTTCGTTGTGTATTGATATTAACACCACCGTAAATCCCTAGTGTTCTCACACTCATGTATTTAGTTAGTTTTTCAACTTCTTCGGCTACTTGAACTACTAATTCACGCGTTGGAACCAAAATAACCACTCTTGGCGATTCATTATTTTGAAATTTCCATTGTTTCAGTATTGGTAATAAATAAGCAAATGTTTTACCTGTTCCAGTTTGTGCAATACCCATCATGTCTCTTCCTGATAGAATTACCGAATGCGATTTTTCTTGAATAGGTGTAGGATGCACAAAACCTAATTCATCTAACGCTTTTTGCAGGGATTTTGGTAAATCAAATTCTAAAAAAGTTTTCATAAATGGGATAAAATTATTGGCAAAGGTACATAAACTTTTTGGAATGATTTTTTGCAGGATGTAACATAGTTTGCGCTATTTTTAGTTACTTTACACCCCAATAAACAAGCAATCTATTTTTTAATTCATGAGTTTCAATAAGACGGTATTTTTTGTGCTATTTATTTGTTTTTTTACGTTGAGTGGACATGCTCAAGTAAAAACGAAAGACAGCACCACTGTAATTTACAATGAAATACATGATTTATCTAAAAAGAGTAAGTTTAATAAATTTGTGTACAAGTTATTTTTTCGTTCTTCCGCTTTAAAAGTTGAAAATCCTGTTGCAGAAAAGAAAACCATAACCAAACCTCTCATAACCAACAAATTAAACGGAAAGATCATTCGGAATATTAGTATTGAAACTTTAGATCCGTTTGGACAATCGGTTACTACTGAGAGTAAAAAACCGCGGAATGGATTTGAACGTTTTGGAAATTCAATTCATTTGAAAACCAAAGAATTTACCATTCGAAATTTGCTATTATTTAAAAAAAATGAGGCTTGCGATTCGTTACTTTTAAAAGAATCGGAGCGTTTAATTAGAAGTCAGCGTTATGTACGTGAAGTTGTTGTTACCCCAATTTCTTTGGGTGCATCAAATGATTCTATTGATGTTAAGATAAGGGTTTTAGATTCTTGGAGTTTGATTCCAAATGGAAGTTATTCAACCAATCAAAGTAGTTTAAAATTAACTGAACGAAATATACTTGGTTTTGGACACCAAATTTCGGGTAACTTGCAAAACAAGTTTGGATCTAAAGAACAAGCTGTTTTTGCTAGCTATTCAATTAATAATATTAGAAATAGTTTTATTCGGTTAGATTTAACTTATGCAAGTGAATTTAATAAAAATAATAAACGAAGCGTTAATTTATCGCGTCCTTTTTATTCGGTTTTTGCAAAAAATGCAGGAGGAATATTTTTAGAAAATACTTTAAGTTCAGAGTTTTTTCCTATTGCAGATACATTGGTGGAAGCTCCTTTAAAATTTGAATTTCAAGAATATTGGTATGGAAGAGCTTTTCGTTTGGGAAAAAATAGTATCAAAGATGCCATTTACACAAATTTTATTACGGCTGTTAATTTTAATAAAAAAGTGTATTTGTTAAATCCAGATGCGTCTTTAGATAGTTCTTCTTTTTTTACTACTGAACAGAATATTATAGGATATTTTGGACTTTCTAAACAACGATTTTATCAGGACAATTATGTTTTTAATTATGACATCATTGAGGATATACCATACGGACATAATATTGCTTTAATTTTTGGTTATCAAGATAAAAATAACTTTTCCCGATGGTATTCGGGCATCACCCTTTCAAAAGGGAAAAAATATAATTTTGGTTATTTCAGTAGTTTTATAGAATGGGGAAGTTTTTATAATAAATCGATTACTGAACAAACGGCATTTAAAGTTGGTTTTAATTATTTTAGCCCGCTAATCAATTGGGGAAAATGGCGTTTTAGACAATTTATAAAACCAACGTATATCTGGGGAAACAACAGAGATGCTTCGTTCAAAGATCAGCTTACATTAAATAATTATTATGGTATTGAAGGCTATAATAACCGAATTTTAGGTTCTCAAAAGTGGATTTTTTCATTACAAACACAGTCCTATGTTCCAGGAAGTTGGTATGGATTTCGTTTTAGTCCTTATTTCAATATTTCAATGGGTTCGTTAGCCAATAAAAATGCGTTTTTTGATAGTAAAGTAGACTCAAAATTTAGTGTAGGAGTTCAAATAAACAATGATTTTTTAGTTTTTAACAGTTTTCAAATATCCTTTTCATATTATCCTTACATCCCATTTGAAGGCTATGATGTTTTAAAAACTAACTCATTTGAAAACACTGATTTGACATTAAATGACTTTCAATTGGGTAAACCAGCTTATATTAGATACGAATAGTTATTTGGTTACAGATTGTAATTTAATATAAGCAGTCCTTAAAAAAAAATCCCGCTATTGCGGGATTTTAAATTAAATATCGTCAAAATCAATATTTGTAAAACTATCGGTAGATTTTACTTCATCAGTTGATTCAGTATAATTTTCTCTTTTGTAATCTTTTTGGTGTCTTTCAGAAATTACTTCTTCGCCTTTTTTGTCTAATACAAAATCCACCATTTCATCTAATATTTCTCTAAAAGCAGCAAAATCTTCTTTGTACAGATAAATTTTGTGTTTCTTAAAATGAAACGAACCATCTTCTTCTGTAAATTTTTTACTTTCAGTAATTGTAATGTAGTAATCGTCCGCTTTTGTTGCTCTTACATCAAAGAAATATGTTCTTCTTCCTGCTCGCAATACTTTAGAAAAAATATCTTCTTTTTCTAACATTTCATTTTCTCTCATAATCCTACTTTCAAATTAATTAGTTATAGCGAATCAAAAATCTAAAAAAAAAACGGATTAAACAATAGTTTAGCTAATTTCTTTTTCCGAAAGTTGTTTCACATACAACTCTTTATAATAACCATTCTGTTCAATTAGCTCATTATGAGTACCTTTTTCAATAATTTTTCCATCTTCCAAAATTATAATCTGGTCGGCATTTTTTGCAGATGAAACGCGATGACTAACAATAATGGTTGTTTTGTCTTTGCAATAGGTCAATAAATTGTTTAAAATAGTTTCTTCTGTTTCGGTGTCCACAGCGCTTAAACAATCATCTAACAGCAAAATAGGTGCATTTTTAATTAGCGCTCTTGCAATAGACACGCGTTGTTTTTGACCACCAGAAAGCGTAATACCACGTTCGCCTAATATGGTTTCATATTGGTCATTAAAAGTCAGAATATTTTCATGAACTACCGCTTTTTTGGCTGCTTCTATCACTTCATCATCCGTTGCATTTTCATCGCCAAATTTGATGTTGTTTTTAATACTGTCTGAAAATAAAAAAGCATCTTGAGGCACCACACTAATTTGATTGCGTAAATCATATAAATTTAAAGTCGTAATAGGTTGGTTGTCAATATTAATCTCTCCTCCGGTAACATCATATAATCTACTAATTAAGGATAAAATGGTTGATTTTCCAGAACCCGTTTTACCAAGAATTGCTAAAGTTTTCCCTTTTTCTACCGAAAATGAAACTTGATCTAGTGCTTTAATTTGGGTGTCTTCATAATCAAAAGACACATTTTTGAACTCTATAGTTCCTTCGATTTTTGAAGGCATTTCATTAGAATTTTTTATCTCTGGTTCTTCCTTTAAAAATTCATTAATACGTTTTTGCGATGCTTCGGCTTCTTGCACCAATGAAGAAACCCAACCTAGAGAAGCTACAGGCCAAGTCAACATATTAATGTATAAAATGAATTGTGCAATAACACCAATGCTTTCAATTTCGGGATCATTATTAATATACATTGTGCCACCCACATAAACAACCACCAAATTACTCAAACCAATTAACAAAATCATTAACGGCCCAAAAAGCGAATTTACCTTAGCCAAATCCATTGCTTTTGTATTGCTTTCTTTAGTAAGTTCTAAAAAGTCATTTTGCTTTTTTTGTTCAATAGCATAAGCTTTTATCACTCGAATGCCCGAAAATATTTCTTGGGTAAATGAAAATAAATTCGATAAGTTTTTTTGAAAGGCGCTACTTTTTTTATGAATTTCTGAACTAATTTTGAAAATACTATACGACAACAGCGGAAGCGGAAGCAACGAGTATAAAGTTAGTTTCGGCGAAATATTATACATGTATATGATCACAATAGTAAATCGCATGATGGTGTTTAAAGTGTACATTACGGCCGGACCTACATACATTCTAACTTTTCCAACGTCTTCACTTATTCTGTTCATTAAATCACCCGTTCGGTTTCTTTTGTAAAAGTGTTGCGATAAATTTTGGTAGTGATTGAAGATTTCATTTTTTAGGTCAAATTCTACATAGCGCGACATTACAATTAAGGTTTGGCGCATTAGAAAAGTAAAAAATCCAGCAATAATGGTAGTGGCAAGAATATAAAGAATGTTTTTTAAAAGCTCATATTTTAGTAATGCAACGTCTTTTTGTGCCGATTGTACATAATCTTCGATGACCTTAATTGAATTACCAATAAGCTCTGGCGTGAATAATGAAAAAATTTGCGCCACAATAGTAATCAACAATCCCAACAGGAAGCGATACTTATATTTGATAAAATATTTGTTTAAATATTGTAATTCTTTCATTGTATTTTTAGTTGTACTACTTATTCACTATCAATTGGATTAAAAAGCTAATGTATTGATAATGAACTATTATTTGTTTTCACAACATTTTATTGCTAAATTAATAAAAAACCTATAAATTTTCATACCATTTTAAAATTATTCGTAATATTGCACTCTAATTTTGAATAATTTTCAAACCAAAACATATCGCATGACCGCAGATTTATTAAAAGCAAATGAGCTTCATAAAATAGACCCAGTTTTTGGTCAAGTTTCTTTTGATGGACATGAACAAGTTGTTTTTTGTAACGACAAAGATACAGGATTAAAAGCAATTATTGGAATTCACAACACAGTTTTAGGACCTGCTTTAGGCGGCACTCGAATGTGGAATTATGCCAACGAATGGGAAGCTTTAAACGATGTTTTACGTTTGTCTCGTGGAATGTCTTTTAAATCATCTATTTCTGGATTGAATTTAGGAGGTGGAAAAGCCGTTATTATTGGAGATGCTAAAACGCAAAAGACACCTGAGTTGATGCGTAAATTTGGCGAATATGTAAATTCATTATCTGGAAAGTACATCACTGCAGAAGATGTAGGAATGGAAACCAAAGACATGGACACTGTTCGCGAAGTAACGCAATATGTTACTGGTATTTCAGAAGAAAAAGGAGGATCAGGAAATCCATCGCCTATTACAGCTTATGGTGTTTTCATGGGATTGAAAGCCGCTACAAAATATAGATTTGGTTCAGATAATTTAGAAGGTAAAAAAGTATTGGTTCAAGGAATTGGCCACGTGGGTGAAGTTTTAGTACAACATTTAACCGAAAGTGGTGCTATTGTTACCATCGCAGATATTAACGAAGATCGATTGCATGCAGTAGGTCAAAAATATGGTGCCAAAATATTCACAGGCGAAGATTTGTACAGTGCTGAGGTTGATATTTACGCGCCTTGTGCTTTAGGAGCAACGATTAACGATGCTACAATTCA
This sequence comes from Flavobacterium psychrophilum, assembly GCA_945905915.1. GTDB lineage: Bacteria > Bacteroidota > Bacteroidia > Flavobacteriales > Flavobacteriaceae > Flavobacterium > Flavobacterium psychrophilum_S. The sequence continues at coordinate 8,258 of CAMDQL010000015.1, read as the reverse complement.
CAAAATCCAAGCTAAAGTAATTGCTGGAGCCGCAAATAATCAGTTGGCAAATGAAGTGGTTCATGGTACAATTCTTAAAGAAAAAGTTATTTTATACGCCCCTGATTTCTTAATCAATGCGGGTGGTGTAATTAATGTGTATTCTGAATTGGCAAATTTAACCCGTGCGCAAGTCATGGAGAAAACTGAAAATATTTATAACACATCGTTAGAAATTTTCAAATTTGCTGAAACCAATAACATTACCACGCATCAAGCAGCCATGTCAATTGCTCAAAAACGCATTGACGACAGAAAAAATGAATTACGCAAGTAAAAGTTTTTAAATAATATTGTATTTTTGCAAAGCGAAAGAGCAATTTCTTTCGCTTTCTTAATTTTATAAAGTTCTTAATTAGTTATGTTAAATAGAAGACATATCCGTATAAAAGTAATGCAGAGTATTTATGCTATGCACCAACATCAATCGGATCAATTAGATAAAGAAGAAAAATTCTTATTTCAAAGTATCGAAAACACTCAGGATTTATACCTTCTTTTGCTTTCGGCATTGGTTGAAATCAAAAAGAAAGAAGAATTATATATCGTTTTAGCTTCAAAAAAACATTTAGCCACTAAAGAAGAACGCCAACCCAGTTTAAAATTTGTTCAGAATAAAGTGTTAGCAATTATTGCGAATTCTAAAGCGTTACAACAAGCGCTAGAAGAACGTAAAATTAAAAACTGGCAGCAAAACGATGATATTATTTTATTGCTAATTGAATCTATCAAAGCCAGTAAATTATATCAAAATTACATGCAAAAAGCGACCAGTAGTTTTGATGAAGATCGCATTTTTATTGCCGATTTGTATACCGAAGTTATTGCTCCAAGTGAAAAATTATACGATTACCTCGAAGACCATAAACTTACATGGTTAGATGATTTACCAGGAATTAATACGTTAATTCTAAAACAAATCAAACAATTAAAATCGGAACAAGATGCGTTAATTATTCCTAAAGTGTATAAAGACGATGACGACAAGGAATTTGTGGCAAATTTGTTCAGAAAAACAGTTTTAAACGAAGTAGAATTGTCGAAAGAATACATCGATAAAACGCCTAATTGGGATGTGGAACGTATTGCAGAACTCGATACCATTATTTTAAAAATGGCGATTTGCGAATTATTAAAATTTCCCTCGATTCCAACAAAAGTTACGATTAATGAATATTTAGAAATAGCAAAAGAGTATTCTACGCCAAAAAGTAGTATTTTTATCAACGGAATTTTAGATAACTTAGTCAAAGAATTTGAAAAAGACAAAAGACTAACAAAATCAGGTAGAGGTTTATTATAAATTGTAAATAGTATGATGAGAAAATCAATTGGGTTGTTAACCCTTTCGTTAGTTTTATTGACTAGCGCTTGTAAAAAAGAAAGTGCAGCTGATAAAATTACCGATGCAGACATGGCCACCATTGAAGCGGCAAAAGCTTTAGAAGGTAAATTTCCAATAGTAAAATTGGATAAAGAAGTACATGATTTTGGCACCATTAACGAGGGCGACAAGGTAGAAACTGAATTTATGGTAACCAATGGTGGTGAAGTAGATTTAATTATTTCTGATGCCAAAGGAAGTTGTGGTTGTACGGTTCCTGAACCGCCAAAAGAACCTATTAAACCAGGAGCTTCTGCGCCTATCAAAGTAACTTTTGATTCAAACGGGAAACCAGGAGCACAAAAAAAGACGGTAACGTTAACCACGAATACCGAAAAGGGATATGAAACCTTTGAAATTAAAGCCAACGTAACACCAAAAGCGGGAATTTCCGCAACCACTAAATAATATACTTATGAATGCAACTTTAATAATGCAGCTAGTGCTAATGATTGCCGTGTTTTATTTCTTATTAATAAGACCACAACAACAAAAAGCCAAAAAAGAAAAAGCGTTTGAAAACGGATTAAAAGTAGGGGATAGAATCATTACTAAATCTGGGATTCATGGTAAAATTGCCGAATTAACTGCTGATACTATTGTAGTAGAAACGATGGCTGGAAAAATCAAAATGGAAAAATCAGCGATTTCTTCAGAATTGAGTGCAAAGTTAGCCGCTAAATAATGTTGAGCTTACAAATAACAAAGCCGAACTTCAATTGGAGTTCGGCTTTTTTTTGCACGGATTGTAAATCTAGGTTGTTGGAATTAATTAATAAAATCTGTTTCTCGTTTTTAGGTTTTGTATATTTTCTATATGTTTTTCAAGTATTATTGAGTTTTCTCCATTTTTAACGGCTTGTTTAAGCAAGCTTACAATTTCCCATTTGTTTTCATATTTCACTCGTTGATTGTTTTCTAATATTTCATTAAATCTAATTATTACTTTATTAGATTTAGTTAAAATGGTTCGGCTTGGTAAATCAATTAAATTTTTAAATTCGCAATTTCCAAAAAAAAACTATCATTGAAAAAACAGGTATGTTGTCAAAATGATAGAATTTTTTCAAATCTTCTACGTGCTTTTTATTCTGCAATATTGGATTATAAAATTTATATTTCCGTTTACCGTATGCTAATATTTGCGTCCAATTTATTTGATTTTCAGTTCCAAAAATCCAACCACTATATTCTTTTACTTCGAAAACCACAATTCCAACTTTCCTTGCTACAACTAAATCAATTTGACTATATTTTCCGTTTCCGTTATTCAAATATAAATCGTGGAAAATCGCTGTTGATTTAATTCCTGATTTTAGAATTTTTAATACCATTTTTCGTTCAGACTTTGTTCCTCTGTTTAGATTTGTAACTGTTTTTAGTATTTTTCTATCTTTAAATTCGTTATAAACAAAAATAGAAACTACTGAAAGCAGAATAAAAAAAAGAATTATGAAGTATAAATTCATCTTATCAAGGTTTGGATTCGGTCGCAGTCTCGAAAACTAGAAACCAACTCGTTTATACCCTTATGTTTTCGACAGCTATACTGAAAATTTAGTGCGATAGGCGCAAGTTAATTTTGTTTCTCGGTGTATAAAAATAGAAAAAAATCATGTATTCTAATTATTATCAAAGAATTGCTCAGGCACAAAAAAAAGCCCCAATTCTATTGGGGATTTTTTTAAGGATGTCGTTCGAACAACTTTGTAGGTCTATAACTTAGAATTTCACCGTAAAGGTCATGGGTTTGCCTTCTCTCAATACTTTTACTTCTTTGACATCGCCTACGCTTAGTTTTGCCAAGCAATCCATGTAGCTGTATACTTCTTTGATCTCGCAATCGCCTATTTTTACTAGCACGTCACCGGCTATAATACCTGCTGCGTGGGCTGGGCGGTTATCGGTAACGCCATCAATGTGCAAGCCGTCGCCGTGGTCGCTATAATCGGGCATAATGCCTAGCGTTACTTTGTATTTAGGTACAACTTTTTCAGCATTCATAGCGGTTTTAGTAAACGTAAGTGTATCTATAGTTGCTACTTCATTCGCCACTCTAAATACATAGTCTACAATATTGCGCACACCATAATAATTGATTTTGTCTTCGTCGTCACTCGGTTTGTGGTAATCGTTGTGTGTTCCGGTAAAGAAATACAACACCGGTATGTCTTTTAAATAAAACGACGTATGGTCCGATGGGCCTTGCCCTGTATTGTCTAATGTTACGTTAAAACCAGCGGGTTTGTTTTTGGTTACAATCGCAGAAAAATCGGGTGCTGTTCCTACGCCACCAACTACTAAACTTTTGTCTTTGTCTAATCGGCCTATCATGTCCATATTAATCATCGTAACTACATTAGGATGTAATGATTTTAAGGTTTCGGCCATATGTTTTGAACCAATTAATCCGTCTTCTTCTCCCGAGAATAAAGCAAAAATATAGTTTACATTTTCTTTGGTAGCGTTTTGTGCATACATGCGTGCCAATTCTAACACACCTGCCACACCTGAAGCATTGTCGTCGGCTCCGTTGTGAATTTCTCCGTGCGAATTCGGTTTAGTCGAATGGTTGTGTTCGTTCAACCCTAAATGATCATAATGCGCTCCAATAACAATCGTTTTTGTCGCTTTATTGTCTAAAAAGGTAATTACGTTTGTTCCGTTGTTTACTTTATCGCCCGAACCATCCGTAGCGTGTGGGTTCAATTTTACTTTGTAGTTAAACGTTTGAAAATAACTGTTGTTTGCATACGGTTTTAAGCCCAAAGCTTTGAATTGGTTTGCAATATAATCGGCTGCTTTCTTTTCTCCTGCAGAACCGGTTAAACGGCCTTGTAATTCATCGGAAGATAAATAAGTAATGTGTTTTTTCAAGGATTTTGGTTGTGCTAGTTCAGCTTTGTCTCCTTCTACCCAATCGGCAATGAATACATTGGTTTCTCTTGGTTTGCTTTGCATTCTATTGCTCGAAAATACTAATTTTTTTCCGTCAGGTGAAAACATTGGAAACGCATTGAATTCACTTTGGTAAGTAATTTGTTCTAAGTTTTCGCCATTCAAATCAATCATAAACAACTGAAAATCATATCCTCTGGTGGAATGATGATTAGAAGAAAAGATAATTTTTTGATCTGATGGATGAAAGAACGGCGCCCAATTGGCTTTTCCTAAATTTGTGATTTGCTTTAAATTTGAACCGTCAATGTTGCACGTATAAATCTCCATTTCAGAAGGTGCCACTAAGTTTTGCGCCAATAAATCTTTGTATTCTTTAATGGCTTCAGCTGTTTTTGGTCGAGAGGAACGGAATACTAATTTTTTACTATCGTGCGAAAAGAAACATCCGCCATCATAGCCTAAACCAGTTGTGATTTGTTTTAAATTGCTCCCATCGATGTCCATCGTATACAATTCTAAATCGCCACTTCTAATACTAGTGAAGGCAATTTTTTTACCGTCGGGCGAAACTACTGCTTCGGCATCATAGCCTGGACTGTTGGTTAATTGCTTGGTAATGTTTCCGTTTAAATCGGCGATGTAAATATCAAATTCTGGATAAATAGCCCATAAATATTTGCCTTCAATAGGTTTTGGTGGAGCAGGGCATGCATGATCTGCCGCATGGGTTGAAGCATATAAAATGTGTTTTCCATCGGGCATGTAATACGAACAAGTAGTTCTTCCTTTTCCGGTTGAAACGAGTTGCAAGCTTTTTTCGTTGAATTCTTGCGCTTGTAGGTCCAACATGAAAATTTGGTCACACGAAACACCAAAAGCTTTATTAGTCACTTGAAGCGTTAATTTATCGCCTTTCGGACTAAAATAAGCTTCGGCATTATCACCACCAAAGGTAAGTTGCTTGATATTTTTTAAATGTTTCTCTTGTCCAAAACTAGCGATTGAAAGCACTAGCAAAAGAACGAAACTACTTTTTTTAACGGTTGATAAAAACATATTATTTTTTAAATTATAGAATTATATTGTTTATTTTTTTGCGGTAAGTTCTGCGATTTTCACGATGACTTCGGTAGCTTTTACCATGCTTTCCACCGGAACATATTCATATTTTCCGTGAAAATTGTGTCCGCCAGCAAAGATATTTGGACATGGCAATCCTTTGTAAGATAATTGGCAACCATCAGTTCCACCACGAATGGGTTTAATTAGTGGTTTAATGCCTAATTCTTTCATGGCTTTTTCAGCGATTTCTACAATATGAAAAACAGGTTTTACTTTTTCTTTCATGTTGTAGTATTGGTCTTTCACTTCGGCAATGACAATTTCGTCGCCAAATTGTTTTTTCCATTTCTTATTGAATTTGGTAGCCAAATTTTGCACAAACTCTTTTCGGTCTTTAAACTTTTTAGCGTTGTGATCTCTGATAATTAGTTCAACCACAGTTTCTTCAATGCTTCCGGTAATGCCTACTACATGATAAAAACCTTCATATCCTCTGGTTTTTTCAGGAATTTCATTCTTCGGTAATTTTGAAATGAATTGGTTGGCCAAAAGCATCGAGTTGATCATTTTTCCTTTTGCATATCCCGGATGCACACTTTTTCCTTTGAAGGTAATTTTAGCTCCAGCGGCATTAAAGTTTTCATATTCTAGTTCGCCTATTTGGCTACCATCCATAGTATAAGCCCATTCGCAACCAAACTGTTCTACATCAAATTTATGTGCGCCCCTTCCAATTTCTTCATCAGGCGTAAATCCCATGCGAATTTTTCCGTGCTTGATTTCAGGATGTTGAATTAGATATTCCATCGCTGATACGATTTCGGTAATTCCAGCTTTATCATCGGCGCCAAGTAGGGTAGTTCCGTCTGTTGTAATTAAAGTTTGTCCTTTATATTGCAATAAATCTTTGAAATAGGCAGGTGATAAAACAATGTTTTGTTTTTTATTCAAAATGATGTCGCCACCATCGTAGTTGGTTACAATTTGCGGTTTTACATTGGCACCAGTAAAATCGGGCGTAGTATCATAATGTGAAATAAAACCAATGGTAGGCACTTTGTGTTTTACATTGCTTTCTAGGGTAGCCATTACGTATCCATTTTTGTCAATGGTTACTTCGGTTAGGCCTATTTGTTTCAATTCTTTCACCAAAAGATTAGCTAGGTCTAATTGTTTTTTGGTGCTGGGAGTTGTGTTTGAACTCGCATCTGATTCGGTATCTATAGTTACGTAGCTTACAAAGCGATCGATTATGTGTTGCATGTTTAAAAAATTTATGCAAATATAGGAAATCAAAAAGCTATTTTTAATAATGATGCTTTGATAATTAAAGTATAAAAAAAATAACCCCAAAATTGGGGTTATTGTGGAGATAGAAGATTTATCTTCGAACTTTTGAAACGAAAATCTTCTTCAAAAAACACTTTCTGCTTATAATCGATAATGATATATCAACAAATATATTCTATATATTATTTATAACCCAAAGCGGGATTTAGTAAGATCAAAATGGGTTAATGCTTCAGAAGCCGTTAATCCTCTACCTTTGTAAATACGTGTAAGTGCTATTTTTCCAGAGAGATTAAAAAACCCAGGGTTACCAAAATTTGGAGTTATTGTGCCAATTACATTTAATTTATTAGACATTAAGGAGGCTGGTAATGAATAAGTTAGTTTAGAAATACCATCAAGATATATAGTAGCTTGCCCAGAAGTTCTTGATAATACAATGTGTTTCCAAGCGTTTAAAGTAAATGAAGTTCCAGATCCTGGACCTGAAAGCCAACTCGAATTATTATTGGAATGCAATACGCCTAAATTACCTTGATAAGCACTTAATCTAATAGCAGCATAATTAGTCGCTTCATCTACATTAATTGATAAAAAATTTGGGTGTTCATTTGATGGAGTCATATAAATCCACAGCTCAACAGTAAAATCGCCTGATCCAAAATCAAAGTCAGTGTTAGTAGGTAGTAGCACATATGGATTAGGTCCTTGACCATTTTCATATCCATTAAAAACTAAGCTTCCTTGATTACTGGAATTATAGGTCACACTATTATAAAGAGTCCCATGATTCCCTTTTCCTGATAAGTCTGTCCATGTAGTCCCTGATCCAGGGTAACTAGTCGTATTGCCTGCATCCAAATTCAAGACTAGGCCTGCCGTTACCAATGCCGGTAGACCCACAGGCGCCACATAATTATTTTGACTAGTAAACATGGTTCGCTGTGCATGGGAAACAAATGCAGAAAGAAGTAATAAAAGGGTGAATATTTTTTTCATTAAATGATAGTTTGATGTGGTATTTAATAATCGTTAATTGATATTGTATTTTGCTTTATTGTCATTGTAAATTTGACTTATTTCTGAGGCACTTAGTTCTCTATTAAAAAAAAGTATCAACGCAATATTGGCATCCATAGTCACTCCAGTACCATCATCTCTCACCCAACCTATACACACTTTATTGGCAGCAGTATTTGGGATATTATTATTTAATGAAGCCGATTTATCTAAATTTCCATTCACATATATTGTTTCTGTGCTATTTCCATAAGTAGTAGCTACGCAAACATAGGAAGTTGTTGCCGGCGCAACTCCGGATGAATTTGACCAAGTTCCTAATCCTCCGCAAGAACCACCAGAATATTTACCTCCAGGTCCAATACTAAGCGGGTGTATTTGGGTCCCTCCACAAGAATTATCTCCTGGTCCAGCACTCAATAGCCATCGGTAAGAGGTGGTTGTATTTGGTTTAAAAAAGGCAATTGCAGTGTAAGGACTATTTCCTAACGGTAAATTGTTGTACGTTGTGGAAGCCATCGCTCTTAATGGGTTAATTGCATTGGTAGTTTTAATTACCTTA
>CAMDQL010000014.1 GCA_945905915.1 Flavobacterium psychrophilum | reverse complement strand
TAATTATTTAAAATCGGCATCAGTTACACCTTCATTGATTTTAACTTCTGTGGTTGTTAATTCAATTTCGATTCCCACATTCATTATTATTTTATAAGGAAATTTTAATCCTTTAACGTCTTTGTAGTCTTGGAAATAAGTTGTTTGTGTCATTTTTTGACCTCTTTGTTCCATTTCTTTAGACTCGGCAATTTTAAATCCTGTTTTTACATCATAATATAAAGTAGCTTTTCCGTTTTTAAGCGCATAAGCATCGGCACCGTTAATGTTTTCGATTCCTGTTACGCTTATTTCTTTATCGGTTAATAATGCTAATTCCTTAAATGTATTTGCTTCGGCTTGCATTTCTTTTAATTCGTCACCTGTAAAATCTTTACGTTGACCTTGTTGCATAGCATAAGCTTCTTTTTCGTTAACGATTTGTTTAGACATCGTCATTCCCATCGCTTTCATTTCAAAAGCTAATTTTTTAGGCGCCGATTTCATTACCATTTCAAGCGCAGTACCTTGAATAGTTCCAGACGACATTACTGCTAATGTTTTTACATTTTTAACCGCTTTTTCACCACCAATAGCTTTGATGTAATCGTTTAAAACAGTTTGCGCAGTTACACCAGCTGGTACTGGTTTTTTAACTTCTGGTTTTTGTGTTGGATTTCCATATTTGTCAAAGTAAAAAATAGGTAATTTTTCTCTTTTACTCATTACTTCTAATCCTGGTAACACATCGGCAGCTTTTCCTACGATAATTACTCTTGTTTGATTGGCTAAGAAAAATTTATTGGCAGCATTTTTAATATCTTCTGCGGTTACAGCATTGATGTTTTTAATGTAATTTTCGTAAAAATCTTCCGGTAAACCTTGTGTTTCTTTGTTTAAAGCATAACCTGCAATAGTTGAAGGTTTTTCAATTTGCATTACGAAGTTACCTACGTATTTTGCTTTTGCATTTTTAAGATCTTCTTCTGAAACTAATTCACTTCTCATTTTTTTCAATTCGTTGAACACTTCAACAACTGCGCTATCAGTTACTGCATTTCTAACAGAAGATCCTGAGCGGAATTTATTGATGTATTTTCCAGATCCAATTGAAGAATAAGCGCCATAAGTCCACCCGTGTTTTTCACGAAGATTTAAGAATAATCTACCTTCACCACCACCACCTAATACTTGATTAGCTAATATAACGGCAAAATATTCTGTATCGGTCATTTTTAAATTGGATAAATTAACCAAAGCAATTTCAGATTGAACTGCATTTGGAGTATCGATAAAGTTTATTTGACTGTATTGAACGTCTTTTGGATCAGAATAAGTAAGTTGAGGTGCGGTAGCTTTTTTCCAGCTTCCAAAAAGTCTTTCCACTTCTTTTTTAACCTCTTTAAATTTCACATCACCAACAATTACTAGGTAAGCGTTTGCTGGAACAAAATATGTGTTATAATTAACGATAACATCATCAAGTATTACATTATTTAATGTTTCTTCGCTAGTAAATTCGCCTTTGTAGTGTTCTTTTCCATAAGTTAATACGTTTTCAACTCTTCTGGCGATTGCCGTTACACTTTTTTCTTCAGATTTTAAACCTTCAATTATTTTTGCTTTTTCTTTGTCAAATTCTTCTTGAACGAATAATGGGTTTAAAGCTCCATCAGCCATTAATTCTAAAATTCTTTTTGAATATCTAGATAAACCGTTTGCCGAAGCTCCCGAAGCATCAAAATTAATATTTGCTCCTAAGAAATCAATTTCTTCATTAAAAGCGTCTTTGTTCATAGATTCCGTTCCGTTCCCAATCATGCTGCTTAAAATATCAGAAACTCCTTTTTTAGCACCTTCAGCATAAGGCGGATTATCTAATGTAAGATTAAAAGAAACACGTGGTAATTTATGATTTTCAACTACTAAAACTTTTAAACCATTTTTAAGTACAAAACTTTGTGGTTTATTAATATTTATTGAAGGCGCTGGTCCTGGTTTAGGTTGAGGTCTGTCTTGTGCTTGCATAGTTATTGTTAAAAATAAACTGGCTGCTATGTATATAAATTTTTTCATATGTTTTCGATCTTAGTTTTGAGCTTTGTCTTTAGCAGGAAGATAGTCTAAAATTAATCGCTGATTTGCGTTTAAGTATTTTTTAGAAATGTCTCTAATTTCTTCTCTAGTAATTGAACGGTAAATATCAATTTCGGTATTGATTAAATTGATGTCACCATATAACATATAGTAAGTCGCTAAATTATCTGCAATTCCTTCAACTGAAGCATTATTACTTACATAATTGCTTTCAAATTTATTTTGTAATTTTTGAAAATCAGTTTCCGAAATTAATTCAGTTTGCATTTTTACGATTTCTTCATCAATTTCTTTTAAGATTGATTCGGTTGAGTTTTCACCCATTGGTAAACCATAAATTAAATACATTCCATAATCTTCTTGACTGTAATTAAATGCACCAATTTGTAGCGCCATTTTTTTATCGTCAACGATTTTTTTGTATAATTTAGAACTTTTTCCGTCTGATAAATAAGTCGAAATCATATCTAAAACTCTTGCATCACGCGATTTCATTGAAGGCGTTCTGTAAGAAGCAACTAACATTGGAATTTGAATGTTTGGATCTTCCCAAGAAGCTTTAAATTCTTGAGTAATTGGTGCCTCTTCAGTTTTTTGACGATTTACTGGTGTTCCTTTTGGAATAGCTCCAAAGTATTGGGTAATCCATTCTCTAGCTTGTGCTTTGTCAAATTGACCTGCTACCACTAAAACCGCATTATTAGGCACGTAGAATTTTTTATTAAACGCTTGAAATTCTTCTAAAGTAGCAGCATCTAAATGCTCCATTTCTCCAATGGTAGTCCATTTATACGGATGCACTTTAAACATATTTTCCTTAACTGCTTTGATTAAATTTCCATAAGGTTGGTTGTCAACACGCAATCTCTTTTCTTCTTTAACCACTTCGTTTTGAGTATCTACACCAATTTGATTAATCACCGGATGCATTAAACGTTCTGATTCCATCCAAAGCGCCAATTCTAAATTGTTAGACGGAAATACTTCATAATAATACGTTCTGTCATCCGTAGTATTTGCATTGTTGTTACCGCCATTTGCAGTTACTAGTTTAAACCATTCACCGCGAGCAATATTTTTTGTACCTTCAAATAAAAGGTGTTCAAAAAAGTGTGCAAAACCAGTTCTGTTAGGTTGTTCGTCTTTCGCGCCCACGTGATACATAACTGATGTAATTACCACTGGAGCAGAATTGTCTTGATGAAGCACAACATGTAATCCGTTGTCTAAATCAAACTCTTCAAATGTTACTTTTTGAGCGGAAGCTGTTCCGCCAAGCATTAGTGCAGTCCCCAAAGCCATTAAAGATTTTTTCATACGTTATTAATTTGTTGATAATACTATTGGTAGTTTTTTTTTAAATATTGTTACAAAAGTGGTTAATTTTTTTCAACTTTTTTTATCCAATCAAAAAAAATATAATTTTATTACACTAATGTATTGTGTGGTTTATAATTAATTGTATATTTGCAACCTTAAAATTTTTAATTAAAATCATTGTTATGTACGCAATCGTAGAGATAGCAGGGCAACAATTCAAAGTAAGCAAAGACCAAAAGGTTTATGTTCACCGTTTAGCTTCAGAAGAAGGTTCGAAAGTTTCTTTCGACAAAATTCTTTTGTTAGATGACAACGGAAGCGTAACTTTAGGCGCCCCAGCTGTAGAAGGTGCTTCAGTAGAAGCCAAAGTGTTACAACACTTAAAAGGTGATAAAGTAATCGTCTTCAAAAAGAAAAGAAGAAAAGGTTACAAAAAGAAAAACGGTCACAGACAATCATTCACTCAAATTTTAATTGAGGGAATTGTAGCTGCTAGTGCTAAGAAAAAAGCTGCTAAAAAAGAAGTTGAGGTTGAAGTAACCGAAACTACTGAAGAAGTAAAGCCAAAAGCAAAAGCTAAAACAACAAAAAAACCAAAAACTGAAGAATAACATTTAAAATATAACATCATGGCTCACAAGAAAGGTGTCGGTAGTTCGAAGAATGGTAGAGAATCAGAATCGAAACGTTTAGGCGTTAAGATTTATGGTGGACAAGCTGCTATTGCTGGAAACATAATTGTTAGACAAAGAGGTTCTAAGCACAACCCAGGTGAAAATGTTTACATGGGAAAAGATCATACTTTACATGCTAAAGTTGATGGAGTTGTAAAATTCCAGAAAAAAACAGAAAACAAATCATATGTTTCTGTAATTCCATTTGAAGCTTAATAACTTATTTTGCAACATATTTAAAACCTCTCTTAACGGGAGGTTTTTTTATTTTTAGTCCCAAAATAAATTCATTAAGTTTTGCATTTTTAATCGAAAGCGTTATATTTGCACTCCAATTATCGCGGGTATGGTGAAATTGGTAGACACGCCAGACTTAGGATCTGGTGCCGCAAGGTGTGAAGGTTCGAGTCCTTTTACCCGCACAAAAAAAGCTCTTTATCGAAATGATTTAGAGCTTTTTATATTTTATTACTTAGTAAAGTTTAACCAATAGTTTTGTTTATAAAATCTTAAAATCACTTTAAATTATGTTTGAAAGTTTTAAGAAGTATAACTACTTTTGCATCTTAAACAACACAACCTAATGAATTCAACAAAAAAAATTGCTTCGGCACTAATATCTGTATTTGACAAAACAGGATTAGAGCCAATTGTTAAAGCATTGCATCAAAACAATGTTACTATTTATTCTACTGGCGGTACAGAAACTTTTATTAAAAACTTAGATATACCAGTTGTTGCCGTTGAAGATATTACGTCTTTTCCAGAAATTTTAGGCGGAAGAGTAAAAACATTACATCCAAAAATCTTTGGAGGTATTTTAAACCGTCAAGATCATTCTGGAGATGTGCAACAAATGCAAGAATTCAATATTCCACAAATAGACTTAGTAATTGTAGATTTATATCCGTTTGAAAAAACTGTCGCTTCGGGTGCAAATGAAGCCGATATTATTGAAAAAATTGATATTGGAGGAATTTCATTAATTAGAGCAGCAGCAAAAAATTTCAAAGACACTGTAATTGTACCATCAGTAGAGGAATATGCTTCTTTTTTGAATTTTTATTTAGAAAATAATGGAGCTACAACATTAGAAAATAGAAGATTATTAGCTACTAAAGCATTTCATGTTTCATCACATTATGATGGCGCAATTTTTAATTATTTCAACACCGATGAAACCTATTTTAAGACGAGTGTAGCCAATGGCCAAATTCTTCGTTATGGCGAAAATCCGCATCAAAAAGGGTTTTTCTTTGGTGATTTTGACCAAATGTTTACTAAAGTTCACGGTAAAGAATTGTCTTATAATAATTTATTAGATGTTGATGCTGCAGTTAACTTGATGAACGAATTTAAAGAAGATGAGCCTACTTTTGCAATTTTAAAACACAACAATGCTTGTGGATTAGCATCTAGAAGCACTATGAAACAAGCTTATTTAGATGCTTTAGCGGCAGATCCAACTTCTGCATTTGGAGGGGTGCTTATTGCTAATGGAAAAATTGATCTTGCAACGGCTGAGGAAATCAATAAATTATTTTGCGAAGTAGTTATTGCACCCGCATATGACCAAGAAGCTATTGATGTATTGGAAGAAAAAAAGAATCGAATCATATTGATTATAAATGAAGTAGAGTTACCTCAAAAAAATGTACGCACTTGTTTGAATGGTGTTTTGGTACAAGATAAAGACAATGTTTCCGATTCGAAATCTCATTTAACAACAGTTACCAATGCCGCTCCAACTGCTGATGAAATTGAAGATTTATTGTTTGCTTCTAAAATATGTAAACACACCAAGTCAAATACAATCGTTTTCGCAAAAAATAAACAATTATGTGCATCAGGTACCGGACAAACTTCACGTGTAGATGCTTTGAAACAAGCTATAGAAAAAGCAACCTCATTTGAGTTTGATTTAACAGGTGCAGTTATGGCTAGCGATGCTTTTTTTCCATTTCCAGATTGTGTAGAAATTGCTAATAAGGCCGGAATTACAGCAGTAATTCAGCCAGGAGGATCTATTAAAGACGAGTTGAGTATCAATTATTGTAATGATAATAATATGGCAATGGTTTTTACCGGAATACGCCACTTTAAACACTAATTTTTTATACAATTTATAGTCTAATTTTAAACGCATTGAAAATATTTTTTTTAATGCGTTTTTAATTGAAAATATTCCAGATAATTTTCATAGTTTTGTTAGTTGTATACTATTTAAGAAAAAAACGTTAAACCCTTTATAAATCTATGGGATTTTTTGATTTCATGACCGAGGATATCGCTATCGACCTTGGTACCGCAAACACCCTAATCATTCATAACGACAAAGTTGTTATTGACAGTCCGTCTATTGTTGCTCGTGATCGTGTGACAGGTAAAATTATTGCCGTTGGAAAAGAAGCCAATATGATGCAAGGGAAGACGCATGAAAACATCAAAACAATTCGCCCATTGAAAGATGGGGTTATTGCAGATTTTGATGCTTCTGAACAGATGATCAAAATGTTTATTAAAAGTATTCCTGCGTTAAAAAAGAAATTTTTTACACCAGCGCTTCGTATGGTTATTTGTATTCCTTCAGGAATTACTGAAGTGGAAATGCGTGCGGTTAAAGAATCAGCAGAACGTGTCAATGGTAAAGAAGTTTACTTAATTCATGAACCAATGGCTGCGGCAATTGGTATTGGAGTAGATATTATGCAACCTAAAGGAAACATGATTGTTGATATTGGTGGTGGTACTACTGAAATTGCAGTAATTGCCCTTGGCGGAATTGTTTGTGATAAGTCAGTGAAAATTGCAGGAGACGTATTTACAAATGATATCATCTACTACATGAGAACCCAACACAATTTATTTGTTGGAGAAACTACAGCAGAAAAAATTAAAATTCAAATTGGTGCAGCCATTGAAGATTTAGATAATGCGCCAGAAGATATGTCGGTTCAAGGTAGAGATTTACTTACTGGAAAACCAAAACAGGTTGATGTTTCTTACAGAGAAATAGCTAAAGCTTTAGATAAATCGATTCAACGAATTGAAGATGCAATAATGGAAACCTTATCTCAAACGCCTCCAGAATTAGCAGCAGATATTTATAATACCGGAATTTATCTTGCCGGGGGAGGATCAATGTTAAGAGGTTTAGATAAGCGAATTTCATTGAAAACAGATTTGCCAGTATACATTGCCGAAGATCCATTGAGAGCCGTTGTTAGAGGAACCGGAATGGCACTAAAAAACATCAATAAGTACAAAGGAATTCTGATTAAATAAAAAATAATCCATGCAGCAAATAATTAATTTTATCATAAAAAACAGCTATAGATTGCTGTTTTTGCTGCTTTTGGCCCTTTCACTTACACTTACCATTAAATCACACACGTATCATAGAAGTGAATATATTAATTCGGCAAACAGAGTCACCGGGTCAGTATACAAACAATTAAATGATGTCAATGAATATTTTAGTCTAAAAGAGAAGAATAAAGAATTAGCTTCAGAAAATGCGTTGTTGAAAGAATTGTTATTCAACAAAAAAGATACTTTGATTACTGCTAAAACACTTTTTAGAAATGACCTAAATAATTTTAATGTAGTAGTAGGAAAAGTAGTAAAAAACTCATTTAATACACGAGAAAATTATATTACTATTAATGCAGGAAAGGCTTTAGGGATTAAAACCGATATGGGTGTAATTAACGACAAAGGAATTGTTGGGATTGTAGAGAAAACCTCAAAAGATTTTGCAACCATTCAAAGCGTCTTGAATATCAAATCAAAAATTAATGCAAAGATTAAAAATTCTGATCATTTTGGTTCCTTAGTTTGGGATGGAAAAAATGTAGGATTTGCTCAATTGATAGATGTTCCTCGATTAGCATCACTTCGAAAAGGAGATTCAATTGTAACAGGAGGTAATTCTGATATTTTCCCGGAAAATATTCCAATTGGAAAAATCGACAAAATTTTTATTGATCGAAAAACCAATTATTATACCATCAATGTGCGCTTATTTAATGATATGACTGCACTAGGTTATGTGTATATTATAGAAAATAAAAAGAAAAAACAAAAACAAGAATTAGAAACAACTACAACGGCACCAAAAAAATAAGTGAACAATAGTCTATTAAATAGTATTCGATTTATCGTTTTTTTATCCTTACAAGTATTGATTTTTAATAACATCAATTTGTTTGGATACATTAATCCTTATCCTTATGTATTATTTATTATTTTATATCCAGTAAACAGTAATAAAAGTGTTTTGTTGTTAGGAAGCTTTTTTTTAGGACTATTGTTAGATATATTTTGTGATTCAGGAGGAGTTCACACAACGGCTTCAATTGTATTGGCTTTTTTGAGACCTACTTTGTTTAAATTCTCTTTCGGATTAAGTTATGAATACCAAACTGTGAAAATAGCCGATAAAATGTCGCCTGAGCGTATTACACTGCTATTATTAGCTATTCTTATACATCATTTTATTTTATTTTATTTAGAATATTTTAGATTAGGATTACTATTTACTATTTTATCTCGTACAGTAGTTAGTACCCTATTTACTTTTACCATTTGCTTACTAATTGTATATTTAATTAAGCCAAATAAACGATGAGAAAAATTGCATTGCCCACTGTAATAATTATTTCTTCCCTTGTTTTTATTATACGTTTTTTTTATTTGCAAGTAATTGACGATTCTTTAAAATTAAAATCTGAAAATAATGCTATTAAAAAGATTTTTGATTTTCCAGAACGTGGATATATTTACGACCGAAACGGAAAACTTTTAGTAGCAAATCAACCATCTTATGATATTATGGTGGTTCCACGCGAGATAAAAAACATTGATACCTTAGAATTCTGTAAGTTATTGCACATCTCAAAAGCTGATTTTATTAGAAAAGTAAAAAAGGCAAGAGTATATAGTCCGATGCTTCCTTCGGTATTTTTAGCCCAATTAAACAAAGCAGAATATGCTGCTTTCCAAGAAAAAGAACGAAAATTTGAAGGTTTTTATTCCCAAAAAAGATCACTTCGCGATTATCAAGTTAAAGATTGTGCTAATATTTTCGGATTCATTACACAGGTTAATGATGCCATTTTGAAAAAAAATGAATATTACAACAGTGGTGATTTGATTGGTAAACAAGGAGTTGAGCAAGAATATGAGGAAATTCTTCGCGGAATAAAAGGGGTCAAATACTTGCTTCGTGATAAGCACAATAAAATTATAGGTCCTTATAAAAATGGCGAATTTGACACTATTTCACAACAAGGAAATGATTTAACATTAACCATCGACCATGAATTACAAAAATATGGCACCGAATTAATGATCAACAAGCGTGGAGGAATTGTGGCTATTGAACCAAAATCTGGGGAAATTTTAACTTTAGTTTCTGCACCTACCTTTGATCCTGCTATGTTAGTGGGTCGCCAACGTTCAAAAAACTATACGGCTCTATATAACGATTCTATTTCGAAACCATTATATGATAGAGGGCTTCAAGCTACTTATCCGCCAGGTTCTCCGTTTAAAATCATTACAGGACTTATTGGTTTACAAGAAGGAGTTATTGATGAACAAAGCACTTTTTATTGTAATCATGGTGCAAATTTTGGTCGATTTATGGGCTGTCACTGCGGTTTACACACTTTACAATTGAATAATGGAATTTATAAATCTTGTAATTCTTATTTTGGTAATACTTATAAACGAACCATAGAAAAATATAAAAATTCCTTTTATAGTGTTGACAATTGGTCAAAACATGTAAAGAGTTTTGGTTTAGGACAATATTTAGGAACCGATATGCCAATTGGTGCAAAAGGACTCGTGCCTACCTCAAAGCTGTATAAAAAAATGTACAAAGGCGCGCCCATTCGCAGTTCTTATATTATTTCAAATGCAATTGGCCAAGGTGAAATCTTAACCTCACCTATGCAATTAGCAAACATGATGGCAACCGTAGCAAATCGAGGATATTATTATACACCACATATTGTTAAAAATATTAAAAATCAAAAATTGGACAAGAAGTTTACGACCCGTCATAATACAACAATTGACAAACAATATTTTGAGCCTGTTATTCAAGGATTAGAAGATGTATATAATAACGGAACGGGCTCTGGATTTAGAGTGGAAGGCATCAAGATTTGTGGAAAAACAGGAACGGCGGAAAACAAAATTAGAGTTGGAGGAAAGACTTATCAACTAAAAGACCATTCAATTTTTGTAGCTTTTGCGCCAAGAGATAATCCTAAAATAGCTATTGCTGTATTTATTGAAAATTCTGGATATGGCGCTACATGGGCTGGACCTATTGCTACTCTTATGATTGAAAAGTACATCAATGGTAAAATTTCTCGTACCGATTTAGAAGAACGAATGCTCAAAGGAAGTTTAGCTCCTGAATACAAAAAGATTGAAAATATTATTTACCAACGTTTCCCAGACCGATCTTCAGAAAAGGATTCGGCACTTTCAAGCGTTGAAGCACAAGTAGGAGAAGCAAAAAAAGAAGAAGAAAACGACTAAAATGAAAAATCAACGCGTTCGTTCAAGTATCGACTGGATTACCGTATTACTTTACATTGCTTTGGTATTAATGGGCTGGATGACTATTTATTCTGCCTCTTTACCTATTGAAGAAACATCGCTTTTTGATCTTTCTCAAATTTATGGCCGACAAATGCTCTTCATCGGATTAACAATACCCATAATTTTTATTATATTATTTACCGATGCAAAGTTATTTGAACGGTTTTCTTTTGTCTTTTATGGTATCGGAATTATATTATTACTTGGGTTATTTGCCTTTGGAAAAACAATTAAGGGGCAAACTAACTGGTATCAATTTGGAGGTTTTGGATTTCAGCCCTCAGAGTTCGTTAAGACTGCTACTGCATTACTCTTGGCCAAATTTTTAAGTTATTCTCAAATTAATCTTAAATATACAAAACATCAATTAATGGGGTTGGCCATTATGGGATTGCCTATTTTTCTCATTTTATTGCAACCTGATGCGGGAAGTGCAATGATTTTTATTTCGTTAATTTTTGTTTTAAATCGAGAAGGATTCCCTAGTTGGTATTTCATTTCTGGAATTGTTGCTATCGGATTGTTTTTCTTTTCGCTTATTATTCCGCCAACATATTTAGTAAGTATTGTTTTTGTTATAATGATCATTCATTATGTTTTTAATCGAAAAATAACAAGAAATCCATTTGTTTACGGGTTGATTTATATAGTAATTGTTGCCTTCTCCTTTTCGGTAAGTTTTGTTTATAATACTGTTTTGGAGCCTCATCAAAAAGATCGTATTAACGTATTAATTGGCGATGACGTAGACATGAAAAAAGAAGGATACAATCTAGATCAGTCTATGATTGCTATCGGATCAGGAGGATTTTTTGGGAAAGGATATTTAGAAGGTACCCAAACAAAAGGGGGTTTTGTACCTGAACAACACACCGATTATATTTTTACAACTGTAGGTGAAGAATGGGGTTTCATAGGATCTACATTGGTAATAGCAATGTTTGTTACTTTATTTCTCCGCATCATTTACTTAGCCGAAAACCAAAAAACAAAATTCAGCAGGGTATATGGTTATTGTGTCGCTACTTATCTTTTCATGCACTTTTTTGTAAATATTGCCATGCTTATTAAGTTGTTCCCAACTATTGGAGTGCCATTGCCGTTCTTTTCTTATGGGGGTTCTAGTTTATGGGCTTTTACCATTTTGTTATTCATCTTTATTAAATTAGACGCTAATAAAGTTAATGAATGGTAATATATATATATATTAGAATATCACATAAAAAAACCTCAACTATAAGTTGAGGTTTTTTGTTTAGTTAATGCTTAATTTTTTAGGTAAACCTTTTCCGTTTTGACTTGCGCGAATTTCGGCAATAACATTTAAGGTTTCTTCGATATACAAATCTTTTTGTAAGTCTTCATGCCAACGCTCTCGTTTTTGTTTCAATAAGCTGTCTTTTTCAAACAATGCTATTTCATTTGGTAAAGAGTTGAATTTTAATTTATTGTTATAATCTGAAATAGCTTTGAATTTCTTAATCTTTGCATCAGAAAGAGCCATTTCTTTTTTAAATTGATTTAAATTCAAACTAAAAGTGTTTTCATCTTTACGTTCAAAAATCCATTTTGCATTTTCATCAATTAAGTTGAAATAGTTGTTTGACGCAATTCTTTTCTTACTGTTTGCAATGATTCCGTCATAATTCATATTTAATGGCTCATACTTTGCTGGCGCTATTTTGTCCCATGGTAAGGCACTTTCTTCATCTCGCTCGCCCATGTCTAAATAGGTAAAACGATCTGGAAAAATAATATCACTCAAAACACCTTCGCGTTGAGTTGATCCACCATTAATTCTGTAAAATTTTTGAATCGTTGTTTTTAATGCGCCCAAATCACCATAAGAATTTCCTCGTATAAACTGATTCAAATCAATTACGTTTTGAACTGTTCCTTTTCCATATGAATGTTTGCTTCCTACAACAATTCCTCGTTTGTAATCTTGAATTGCGGCCGCAAAAATCTCAGAAGCCGAAGCAGAAAAATTATTAATCATCACTACTAGCGGCCCATCATATTGCACCTTTTTATCAGGATCAGGTAAAATTTCAGGTTCTCTTCCAGGTGCTTTTACTTGCACGACAGGTCCTTCAGGAATAAACAACCCTACCATTTTGACAACCGTTTCTAAAGATCCTCCGCCATTATCTCTTAAATCCATTACAATTCCATCAATATTTTGAGCTTTTAAGCGTTCAATTTCGATAGCTACATCTTTATAAGCGTCTCTATTTTCTTTATTTTCAAAACTGATGTAGAATTTTGGTAAATAAATAACCCCAAAACGCTTGCCGTCTTTTTCAACTACCGATGATTTTGCAAAGGTTTCTTCGGTTTCAACTTCGTCTCTAATGATGGAAATTATTTTAATTGTGCCATCCACTTTTTTAACGGTTAATCGCACTTCGGTACCTTTAGGGCCTTTTATTTTTTTAACCACATCGTCTAATCGCATTCCGGCAACATCGATAGGTTCTTCCTTGCCTTGCCCTACTTTTAATATTAAATCACCCGCTTCTAATTCTTTTCCTTTCCAAGCCGGACCACCCGAAATTAATTCAGAAATTTCGACTGCGTCATTTTTCTTTTGAAGTCGAGCACCAATTCCTTCAAAAGTTCCACTCATACTCACGTCAAATTTTTCTTTATCTTCAGGAGAAAAATAGAAGGTATGCGGATCAAATCGCTCAACAATCGCATTTAAATAAATGGAAAACCAGTCATTGCGGGTTAATTCTTTTTGGATAAAATCAAAATATTCATTTAACGATTTTAAAGAACTTTCGCGCACTTCTTTTTCTATGGTTTCAAAAGATTTTACAACATATTTAGCGTCTTTTTCTTTCTTATCGTCTTCTAATTTTTGTTTGTCAGTTATAGAAGATAAGGCTTGTAGTTTTAGTTGTTTTATCCAGCGATCAACAAGTTCTCTTTTGTTTTTTGCATAAGGCAATTTTTCATAATCAACATTAATGTTTTCGTTGGTATTAAAGTCAAAAGGATTATCAAGAACATCATCATAAATAGCTCTACATTCTTGCATTCTTTGCAATAAACGACTGTTGGTTAGATTAAAAAAAGTTAAATCTTTATTTTTAATCATATCATCAATTTTAGTTTCATATTTACTAAACTCTTCAATATCACTTTGTAAAAAGAAGCGTTTAGTAGGATCTATGTTATCTAAATATTTTGCATAAACTTTCTTTGAAAAGGCATCATCAATGGCTACCGGACTATAATGTCCACGCTCAAGAACCATTGTTAAAAGTTCTAATAACAATTTATCTTTTTCAGGATCTGATTTTTTTTCAGAAGGAATAAAACTCCACAACACTGCTGATAAGGCAGTAATTACTATAATAACCTTATAATTTCTTTTCATAAATTCCACGATGCGTTTCATTAAAAAATTTTCAACTAAATTACATAAAAAATCATGCCATAAAAAATGAATTAACGATAAATTTTTGTTAAAGCGATAATTTTTTTACATCATGAAAAGGGTTTCAAATTAAATTAATTAATTTAGCAAAAAATGAATTCATGGCAAAACCATTAATACTTATTACAAATGACGATGGAATAGCAGCTCCAGGCATTAGAGCTTTAATTGCTGTAATGAAAGAAATAGGTGATGTAATCGTAGTAGCGCCAGATAGTCCGCAAAGTGTAATGGGTCACGCCATAACAATTAACAATACACTAAAGTTAGAACGCGTTCATATTGATAAAGAAATTGATCAAGAATATAGTTGTAGCGGAACACCGGTTGATTGTGTTAAAATAGCAGTGAATGAAATTTTAAACCGCAAACCCGATTTATGTGTTTCAGGAATTAATCACGGTTCAAATTCCTCTATCAATGTTATTTATTCTGGAACGATGAGTGCTGCAGTTGAAGCTGGTATTGAAGGTATTCCGGCCATCGGATTTTCATTATTAGATTATAGTTGGGATGCCGATTTTGAACCCATAAAGAATCACGTGAAACAAATTTCACTTGAAGTACTCAAAAAAGGGTTGCCAGAGGGAGTTATTTTAAACGTTAATTTTCCAAAATTACCTTTTGAAACTATTAAAGGAATTAAAATTTGCCGACAAGCAAAAGCCATGTGGCAAGAAGAATTTGATAAACGAACTAATCCGCAAGGAAAAGAATATTATTGGTTAACCGGAACATTTGTCAACCAAGATAAAGGCACAGATACTGACGAATGGGCATTGGAAAACGGTTACATTTCGATTGTTCCGGTGCAATTTGATTTAACCGCCCATCATGCCATTCAACAATTGAATGCTTGGGAATTATAACGAAATAGCATGAAATATTATATCATAGCAGGAGAAGCTTCGGGCGATTTACACGGTTCAAACCTAATGAAAGCCTTGTATGAAAAAGACCCCTCTGCCGAAATTCGTTTTTGGGGAGGCGATTTGATGCAAGCTGTTGGCGGAACTTTAGTAAAACATTATCGCGAATTAGCGTTTATGGGTTTTATCGAAGTAATCATGAACCTAAAAACGATTTTGAATAACATCAAAATTTGCAAGAAAGATATTGAAGCCTTTCAGCCTGATGCTATTATTTTTATAGACTATCCTGGGTTTAATATGCGCATAGCCACTTGGGCAAAAGAAAGAAATATTCCAACACATTATTATATTTCGCCTCAAATTTGGGCTTGGAAAGAAAATCGGATTAAAGCCATCAAACGTGATGTTGATTATATGTACGTAATTCTTCCATTTGAAAAAGAATTTTATGAGCAAAAACATCATTTTCCGGTTCATTTTGTAGGGCATCCTTTAATTGATGCCATTGCTAATAGAGTGGAGGTTTCAGATGCTACTTTTAGAACTGAAAATCAACTTTCTGAAAAGCCAATTATTGCATTATTACCCGGAAGTAGAAAGCAAGAAATATCCAAAATGTTGTCGGTTATGCTGTCGGTTGTGAAAGATTTTCCAGAGTATCAATTTGTTATTGCCGGAGCGCCAAGTCAGGAATACGAATTTTATAAACCGTTTTTAACCAATGAAAATGTAAAATTTATTTCGAATAAAACTTATGATTTATTGAGTCATGCTCAAGCTGCCTTGGTAACTTCTGGAACTGCCACCTTAGAAACCGCTTTGTTTAATGTTCCCGAAGTGGTTTGTTATAAAGGAAGTTGGATTTCGTATCAAATTGCGAAACGAATTATCACCTTAAAATACATTTCGTTAGTCAACTTAATTATGGATCAAGAAGTGGTTAAAGAGTTGATTCAAGAGGAATTGAATACCGAAAATTTAAAAGTTGAATTGGCTAAAATACTTCATCCTGAAAACAGAAATAAACTGTCTATTGCCTATGCTAATTTGAAACAAAATTTGGGTGGAGAAGGCGCCAGTAAAAAGACTGCTGAATTAATTGTTAATTCCTTAAAAATGTAAGAACACCTAAATCCCCTACTATTTGACTCCCCTAAAATTTCCTTTAATCGGTGTAACGATCAGTTTTATAATTGGCATTATTCTGCAAGAATATGCTGCATTTTCTTTGTCATTTCTTTTTTATGGCATACTTATAAGTGCTATTCTATTTGGTTTTTCGTGGTATAAAAATCACAACGCGCTAATTCAAAATACCAGTTTTGGATTTGCAACGTACCTTCTTTCTGCCACTTTAGGCATGCTTACTTATTTTGTTCATGTAGATAAGAATGCTACAAATCATTATTCTAAACAAACTTTTGAAACCACAAATGTTATTAAAGGAGTTATTCAAACAGCCTTAAAACCTAACGAACGATATGTAAAATATGTTCTTGAAATAAATGGGTTTAACACCAAAATTGCTTCGGGAAAAATACTACTTTATGTGCCTAAACAATCTAAAATTGTATTGCATTCTGGCACCGAAATTTCTATTAACGAGTCCATTTATCCGATTCCAAAGGCTTATAATCCGTACCAATTTGATTATGCTAATTATTTAGAAAAACAAAACATTGGGCATCAAATTTATCTCAATAATTCCTCGATAAAAATCATAAAGCAACATCAAAATTTTAATTATTATATTGAAAAATTGCGCAATGCGTTAAGCGATAGTTTTACCATTCACCATTTTGATGCAAAGACAAAAGCAATAATTGATGCACTACTTTTGGGTCAGCGTGTAGCGATTGATAAAGCAACTATAACGGATTATTCCAATGCCGGTGTAATTCATATTTTGGCCATTTCTGGATTACATATTTCAATCCTGTATTTTTTTCTAGTTTTTTTATTGAAACCATTGAGAAGTTTTCGTTTTGGAAAAGAAATCGAATTACTATTGGTGCTTTTTGTCTTGTGGTTATTTGCCTTCTTAACAGGACTTCCTGCATCAGTTACAAGAGCCGTTACTCTTTTTAGTTTTATAAGTGTTGGAACGTATTTCAATCAATCAAAAGCGATTTATAATGCGATGGCTACTTCAGCTTTGCTTATTTTGTTGTTTTCACCAAACGCTATTTTTGACATCGGATTTCAGTTGAGTTATGCAGCGGTTTTGTCGATTGTTTTATTCCAACCTTTTTACAAGAAATTTCATGTTACCCAAAATAAAATTGCATTGTATTTTATCGATATGATGGCCGTTTCCATGGCAGCTCAAATAGGAGTTTTGCCTTTAAGTTTATATTATTTTAATCAAATGCCCTTACTCTTTTTGCTCGCAAATTTAGTCATCATTCCCTTGTCAAGTTTTGTGTTAATTTACGGAATTATACTTTTAGGATTAAACTTTATATTGCCTGAACTTGCAGTGTATTTTGGAAAAGTATTAAAACTATCCATCAAAATTATGAATGATTATATTCATTGGATTGCCCAATTTAAACAAGGAATTATTTCCAATATTTCATTTTCAGCATTGATGGTTTTAACGCTATATTTAGTGCTTATCGCTCTGATATTTTGGATGTATTCCAAAAAAAACCAACAAATTAGTTATATTCTATTGGCGCTTTTTTGCTTTCAGTTGAGTTATCTTGCAGTAAAATGGAATGAAAATGAGTCCTCAGAATTGATTATTTTCAATGAAAAACAAACACTTATTGGCATAAAGACTAAAAATAAAGTAATGGCCTACACTGACGCACCTTTTACTCATTATACTACAGTACAACATTATGTAAGAGGCACGTTTTCAGATTCTTTAGCAGTTTTTCCGATGCAAAATGTATTTTCGTTTCAGCAGAATAGAATTATGGTGATTGATAGTTTTGGGGTGTATAAAACTTCACTAAAACCAAGTATAATTATTCTTACACAAAATCCAAAAATAAACCTTGACCGATTAATTAAAACAACACAACCAAAAGTCATTATTGCCGATAAAAGCAATTATAAAAACAGTATTAAACGTTGGGAAGCGACTTGTAGAAAAGCAAAAATCCCTTTTCATGCTATTGCCGAAAAGGGATTCTATAGATTGAAATAATTTATTTCTTTTTGATAATTTGATTAGCACCATCGATCCAAACTTGTGGACCACCAGCAACATAACCCGAACTTCCTAATGCGTTTAAATTAACTTTTGCATCAGTAGTTTTTGTTGCACTTACAAACCAAACCGTTGGATATCCTCTTACTTGTAATTGTTGTTGGAGTTGCGCATTTTGCATTTTTACAGCTTCAGTTTGTTCGTTTTTTCTTGGAAAATCTAGCTCCACTAAAATCACATTTTCTTTAGCCCATTTAACAAATTCGGGCGTTTTAAACACTTCCTTTTGTAAACGAATGCACCATCCACACCAATCTGAACCTGTGAAAAATAAAAATAAGGGTTGGTTTTCTTTAATTGAAATATCGGTAGCTTTGGATAAATCGGTATGCCAAGTTAACCCTTCTTGCGCTTGTAATGACATCGTGGTCAAAGTTAAAAACGCTAAAACTAAAATCTTTTTCATTTTTTAAAATTTATCGAACAAAAATAATCAATTTGAATGCCAAAAAGTATTGCTTACTTAACTTCTTGCATTAATTTTTTAACTAAGGGCGAAATTGCTATTAAAACAACTCCTAAAATAAAGGCATAAATAGCTAGTTGCTTGTAACCATCGGCATACAAAATTAGTTTTTCAATATTGGTTGCTTTTTCTGATGCTTCTGCAATATTAGCACCTAAAATTCCAGCGAAATACTGGCCATATGCACTGGCTAAAAACCACATTCCCATCATAACGGCTTGTGTTTTCTGTGGCGATAATTTTGTCATAGCGCTCATGCCAATAGGCGACAAACACAATTCACCAAAAGTAATGACCAACCAACCAAGCGTAAAGATACCAAGAGATGTTTTTCCGTTTAAATCGGCAAAAAATTGTGTGTAGTAAAACACCCAAAAACCTCCCGCTAGAAATAAAAAGGCCAAGCCAAATTTGATAATAGTATTAGGCTCAATCTTTTTCTTTGCCATCCACAACCAAACCAAACCGATTAATGCCGCAAAACCAATTACAAATAATGAATTCGCAGAATTGTTTACACCATTCGGACTTAATTCAACTCCTGCGATGGTGTTGTTCAAATTATTTGCGGCAAATAAACTTAAAGAACCTCCACTTTGTTCAAAAAATGCCCAAAAGAAAATCGAGAAAATAATAAATACTAAAGCAGCTAACAGTTTTTTATTTTCTGAAACCGAGAAGTTTTTCATTTCATAAAACAAATACAAAATAGAAGCAGGTCCGATAATCATCATAAAATAATCGGTATATTTTGTATTGGCTACCATAATAATAATCACTGGGATTACTAGTAGAGAGCCTAAATAAGTTGCTATTTCTAATATTTTTCGTTTTGAAGTTGTTACTTCCTGTAAGGGAGAAAGTCCAATTGTACTTAATGTTTTTTGGGTTTGTGTAAAGGTCAACAAACTAATGATCATTACAAGAGCTGCAAAACCAAAACCTACATTCCATCGTAAATGTTCTGGAACTAGGGATTGCCACATCGATCCTTCGGCAACAGCGATACAAATATAACCACCAATTAATGCTCCAAGATTTACTCCCATATAGAAAAACGAAAATCCGGCATCGCGTCTAGGATCGCCTTCTTTATATAATTGGCCCACCATAGAAGAAATATTAGGCTTAAAAAAACCAGTTCCTACAATGGTAAAACTGATTCCAATAAAAAATAAATTCTTTGGATCAATGGCAAGAATGATACTTCCTAAAATCATCAAAATACCACCCCAAAAAAGTGATTTTCGTAATCCTAAAATTTTATCAGCAAATAAACCACCAATAAAAGTAAACGCATACACCCATGCTTGAGTAGCACCATATTGTAAATTTGCGGTTTTTTCATCCATGGCTAAATGATTTACCATGAAAACCACCAGCATTCCGCGCATTCCGTAAAAACAGAAACGCTCCCACATTTCGCTAAAGAATAAATACCACAATTGTTTCGGATATTTCCCTTTAAAATCTTGAATTTGTTCTATTGTTTGCATCTTAATGTATCCCTTTTTCTTGCATTACTTTGTTTAGTTGTTTCAATAACAAAAACATTATTAAAGTTGCAAATAGTAATAATCCGAAATTAATCCAGAAGAAATCTTGTTTGTTGTCATAAGTGTCCCAAAGACTTGCTAATACGCCGCTTAATTTATTTCCGATAGAAGTAGCTAAAAACCAACCGCCCATCATTAAGGAAGTAATGTTTGTGGGACTCAATTTTGAAACCACTGATAATCCCATTGGGCTTAAAAATAATTCACCAATAGTGATGACCCCGTAATTGGCTACTAACCACCAAACACTTACTTTTTCAGATCCGTTTGCGCCCATATTAACGGCAGCAACCATTACTAAAACGGATAACGCTGAGATTAATAAACCAAATGCAATCTTTGTTGGCGTTGAAGGTTCTTTCTTTCGGCCTCTTAAAAAAGTGAAGAACGCTACAACTAATGGTGTTAAAATAATGACCCAACCTGGATTGATTGATTGACTTAAATTGGTGGCCCAAAGCGATACTTTTGAACCTTCTTCTGGCAATTTATCTTTGGCTACGTTTCTAAAATAAACCGGGTAATCGACTGTTTTTTGAACTTCGCCATCTACTTTTTGAATTCGGAAACTGGCATCGTATAATTCAACCGTGTCTTTTTTGTATTCGACCTCTTTGGCTAATTTTAAACCATTGAAAACTGCTTGTGTATTTCCTTTAATTTCTCTATCGGTATATCGGTCTGCCCAAGTGGTAAGTGCCGAACCATTTAGTTTAAATACCGCCCAAAATAAAATTACTACAGCAAAAATAGTTAACAACGCACCAATAGGTCTTTTGTCTTCAATTTTAGCTTTGTAATACAAACTTCCGTAGAAGAAAATCACGGGAATACATGCAAAAATAAAGGCATCAGTACTATCCGAACCAAAAATGTAGCCACTTGGGTTTGCTTCAGAGGTTACTCCTTTTAACAACCAACCAATTACTCCAAAAACCGCTGATGGAACTAAAATAAATAGCACAATTTTATAAAAAGGCATATCGCCAGGTTGCACTCCTTTTTTCTCGGTTTGAGTGCCATAATGTTTGGTCCCTAATATGAAAACGATTACCCCAATAAACATTCCAACTCCAGCTGCCATGAACGCATATTGCCAACCCAATAAAATTTGTAAAGCGGCTCCAAAAAAATTACAAATGAATGCCCCAACATTGATTCCCATATAGAAAATATTGTAGCCTTCGTCTTTCTTTTCTTTGTATTTATCTTCGGAATAAAAGTTTCCTAAAAGCGTTGAAATATTGGGTTTAAAGAAACCATTACCTACAATTACTAAGGTCATGGCTACATATAGCATTGTAATATCATGAATTCCCATCATGAAATAACCTGCTCCCATCATGATTCCGCCTATTACAATAGATTTTTTATAGCCCCAATAACGATCGGCAATTAATCCTCCAATAAAAGGTGTTAAGAAAACCAAGGCGATAAAAGTTCCGTATAAATCAGACGCTTCTTTCTCGGTCATGGCAAATCCGGCTTCTACATCTTTAAGATAAAGGGTAAAAATACCAATCATTAAATAATAACCAAAACGCTCCCACATTTCAGATAAAAACAAGTAAGGCAATGCTTTAGGATGACTTTTCCACATAATGTATTGTATTAAAAAAACAAACCTACAAGGGTTTCTTGTAGGCTTGAAAGATATAAAAAATATTTTAATTGATTCGCTTAAAGACCATTCATCATTTTCTTTAAACGAGGAGATAAAAAGGCTAAGATAATTGCTGCAATACCACACAACACAACAAACACCATAAAGAATTCATATAAATTATGAATTTCAAATCCAGCAAACGAAGTATATTCAACTGGTAATTGCTCTTTTTCAAATAATGCTACTTGCTCTGCAGTTAACGCTACTTTTTTATCCAATACATCTTGAAGATTTACACCTATTGTTTCTGCTTTTTGAAATTTATCGCCTGTTGCAGGAATAATTGCTCCTAACGAACCCGCTAAAGCATAACCTGCCGCATTTGAGATAAAGAAAACCCCATACAATAATGAAGCAAAACGTTTTGGTGCTAATTTACCTACCAAAGATAATCCGATAGGAGACAAACATAACTCTCCCATAGTTTGGATTAAGTATAATAGCATTAACCATTTAATTGCTAATAATCCAGTGTTGCCTAAATCTTTTACATTGTGTGCAATGATAAAATAACTTAATGCAATTAAGGCTAATCCAATGGCTTGTTTTAATGGCGAAACAGGTTCTTTACCTTTTGCTCTTAGTTTATCCCATAATAAACTAAATGGTAACGCTAAAGCAACCACAAAAAGCCCATTAAAAATTTGCACCATTGACGGTGGCATATTCCATCCAAAAATACTTCTATCCGTTTGATTATCTGCAATAAAGGTTAACGATGAACCTGCTTGCTCAAAAGCTGCCCAGAAGAAAATAATAAAGAACGAAACGATATAAATAACCCAAATACGTTGTCTTTCTACTTTATTTTCGGCAGAACTCATAATTAAATAAGCTAATGAAATACCTGCAGCATAAATAAATGGATAAATAAGCCCTTTGATTAATTGCCCCATTTCAACGGCACTAAAACCAAATTCTCCTACTAATATAAATCTGAAAATAAAGAATAAAGCAGCAAATAACACTACTGCAATTCCAATTGCCTTTCCTGTAAATTTAGCTGTTTGTGTTTCACCTTCTTCAAAATCATCATTAACACTGTTTTTTGGTAAATCACCAATAGGCCTTCCTTCTGGAGTTACTACATATTTATTTTTTAAAACAAAAAATGTGATTGTTCCAATAATCATTGCAATTGAAGCAGCTAAGAATCCCCATTTGAATGCAAAAATATCTCTAATTCCGGTATCGGCATCTTTAACATCACCAACCCAAGGACAAATAAATTGACCTAAAAATGCACCGATATTAATTCCCATGTAGAAAATGGTAAAAGCCGAATCTAGTTTACTTTTTTCTTGTTTTGGATACAAACTTCCCACCATTGATGAAATGTTTGGTTTGAAAAAACCATTACCAAAAATGATGACAAACAAAGCAACCCACATAAATATTTTAGCACTCCCTAAGCTCGAATCAAATGTTGAGGCGCTAATAAATAATAAAAATTGACCAATAGCCATTAACGTTCCGCCCAGCATAATACTGTATCGATTCCCAATGTATTTATCAGAAATAAATCCTCCTAATAGCGGAGTTAAATAACACAAGGCTAAAAATCCACCATATATAATGGCTGCATCGGCTTCTTTGATTAATAACGAATTCACCATAAATAAGGTTAAGATCGCTCTCATTCCATAGAAATTGAAACGTTCCCACATTTCGGTTCCAAATAAGACCCAAAGGCCTTTTGGATGTCCTTGTTTAACTACTACTTCACTCATATAAATTTGTTTTAGTTTATTGGTTTATTATAATTTTTCTTTAATGAAATTCGTCATTTTGGTGTACAATTGTAAACGGGTTTTACCACCGTAAATTCCATGATTTTTATCAGGATAAATTGCCCAATCAAATTGTTTGTTAGCTTGTACCAATGCTTCCACCATTTTCATAGTGTTTTGAACATGTACATTATCATCGGCTGTTCCGTGAACTAATAAAAAGTTTCCTTTTAATTTACTTACGTGATTGATTGGTGAGTTGTTATCATAACCACTTGCGTTTTCTTGAGGAGTTTGCATGTAACGCTCAGTATAAATACTATCATAATATCTCCAAGAAGTAACTGGCGCCACTGCAATTGCTGTTTTGAACACGTCTGCTCCTTGGAACAAACAGTTAGACGACATGAATCCGCCGTAACTCCAACCAAAAATACCAATTCTTGATGCATCAATGTAATTGTATTTGCCAAGTACTTTCGCGGCATCAATTTGATCTTCTACTTCATATTTTCCCAATTCTTTTTGGGTGCATTTTTTAAACGCCGCTCCTTTAAAACCTGTTCCTCTACCGTCTACACAAGCTACAATGTAACCTTGTTGAGCCAACATCATAAACCAATAATCGTCTGTTCCGTTCCAATCGTTATTAACTTGTTGCGATCCTGGACCCGAATATTGATACATGAATAACGGATATTTTTTAGTAGCATCAAAGTTTTTTGGTTTGATCATCCAAGCATTCAATTGATGTCCTTTTTCGGTAGTTAATACAAAAAACTCTTTTGGAGTTACCTCATATTTAGCTAATTTCGTTTCTACCGCATCATTAGAAACAATGGTTTTAACCATAGCTACTGTTTTAGAGTTATTCAACGTATACGATGGAGCAGTAGTTGCACTTGAATAAGTATTAATAAAAAATTGGAAATTCGGACTAAAAATTGCTGCATTTGTTCCGGTTTTAAACGACAATCTCACTTTTGATTTTCCGTCTACTTTAATGGCATAAACATCTCTATTAATTGAACCATTTTCTACCGATTGATAATAAATAGTTCCTGTCTTTTCATCAAAACCATAGTAGGCAGTTACTTCCCAATTTCCTTTAGTAATTTGTTTTTTCAATTTACCCGTTTTATCATAGTGATAAATGTGATTGTATCCGTCTTTCTCAGAAGTCCAGATGAAACTATTGTCTTTTAAGAACGTTAAATTATCGGTAACATCAATATAGGCATTGTCTTTTTCGCTTAAAACTATTTTAGTGGTTCCTGTAGTTCCATCGACAAAATGTAAATCTAAATTATTTTGGTGGCGATTCATCACTTGCACGCTCAAGGTCTTTGCATCACTTGTCCATTTGATTCTAGGAATGTAAAAATCTTGATAATTTCCCAGATTAATTTGTTGCGAAACGTTAGTTTTTACATCAAAAATATGCAAAGAAACGTTGGCATTTTTTTCACCTGCTTTTGGGTATTTGAATACCGATTGTGTAGGATATAATCCTTGATTATACATATCCATTGAAAATTCAGGCACTTCAGTTTCATCAAATTTAATGTAAGCTATTTTAGTTCCATCAGCATTCCAGTCAAATGCTTTTACAAATGCAAACTCTTCTTCATAAACCCAATCGGTAATTCCATTAATAATATGATTTTTCTTTCCGTCAGTGGTAATTTGAGTTTCTATGTTAGAAGTTAAATCAAATACAAATAAATTGTTTTCAAAAGCATATCCAATTTTGTTTCCTTCTGGAGAAAAAGTAGGCTCTTGAATGGCTTTGTCTGTGAATTTTGTTATTTTTTTAGCAGCAATATCATATACAAAAAAGTTCGCTGTAAACGAGCGACGAAAAATAGGGTTAGAATTGGTAGCGATTAAAATTTTAGTTTCACTTTTATCAAAAGTATAACTGTCGATAGATTTTATTTCGGAATGATTTTTAGTATCAAAAAGTGTACTTACTTTTTCTAAAGTAGCAAAATCATACAAATCAATTTGAAAACTTTTTGAGGCACGATCAAAATTCAACACGGTGTATTGATTAGTGTTCTTCATGGCGTTTAATTCGTCCATTCCTTTGGTGCGAAAAGCACCGCCCCAAATTTCTTCTAATGTAATTTTTTGTTGGGCTACTACTGATACTGAGCTAACTACAAATAAAAGTAGGGCAATTGTTATTTTTTTCATTGAAAGTAAACTTAAAAACTGTTCAATTTTAGTGATTTTTTTACAAATAATATAGTTTTTTGTCAACAAATTATAAAATACCTATTATACTATATTTAGTATCTTTGCATTTTCAATACCTATTTATATGCAACAAAACGTAAAAGGCTTTTCAAAACTATCTAAAGAAGAAAAAATCAATTGGATTACTTCAGCCTATTTTAGCAACCAAAAAGAGGCTAAAGATATTCTTACTAATTATTGGAATGCGGATGAAAATTTGCAAAAATTACACGACGAATTCATTGAAAACACACTCACAAATTTTTACCTTCCTTATGGTGTTTCTCCAAATTTTGTAATAAATGGAAAAAACTATACGATTCCTATGGCTATTGAAGAAAGTTCGGTAGTAGCAGCCGCTTCAAAAGCTGCTAAATTTTGGGGAGAACGCGGCGGATTTAGAACCACAATCATCAATACCGAAAAAATAGGGCAAGTACATTTTCTATTCAAAGGCCCTTCAGAAAAACTAATTACTTTTTTCAACAAAATAAAACCTTCATTCTTCGATGATACGCAAGAAATTACTAAAAACATGCAAAAGCGTGGTGGCGGTATTTTAGATATTGAATTGAAAAATAAAACCAATGAAATTGAAAATTACTACCAGTTGCATGCTACTTTTAATACAAAAGATAGTATGGGAGCGAATTTCATTAATACGTGTTTGGAACAATTTGCCAAAACGTTAGAAAATCAAGCGCAAGACTATCTCGATTTTACTTTTGAAGAGAAAAATATTCAAGTGATAATGAGCATTTTGAGTAATTATGTTCCAAATTGTGTCGTAAGAGCTGAGGTTTCTTGTCCAATTGAGCGGTTATCAGAAGACAAAACGATTGATGCCAACGAATTTGCTCAAAAATTTGCTACTGCTGTGCGCATCGCCGAAATAGAACCTTATCGTGCCGTTACTCACAACAAAGGCATTATGAACGGAATTGATGCCGTAGTTTTAGCTACTGGAAACGATTTTAGAGCGGTAGAGGCTGGAGTTCATGCTTTCGCTAGTAAATCAGGACAGTATTCAAGTTTATCACATGTAAAAATCGAAAACGGAATTTTTACTTTTTGGCTGGATGTTCCCTTAGCATTAGGAACGGTTGGAGGATTAACATCGTTACATCCATTAGTGAAATTTTCTATGGAATTATTAGGAAAACCATCTGCCGAAGAATTAATGCAAATTGTAGCTGCTGCCGGATTAGCACAAAATTTTGCGGCATTACGCTCACTCACCACAACCGGAATTCAGCAAGGTCACATGAAAATGCATTTGATGAATATTTTAAACCAACATCAAGCGACTAAAGAAGAAAAGCAACAGGTGTCAGCATTTTTCAAAGACACTACGATTTCGCACAGTTTAGTCGTTGATTATTTAGAACAAATCAGAAAATAATGGCAACCCAAACGTTTTATAGTAACGGAAAATTATTACTTACAGGAGAATATGTTGTGCTTGATGGTGCCGAAGCCTTAGCGGTCCCTACTCGTTTTGGTCAAAATCTTACGGTAAAAAAAGGTGTTACTCAAGAACTAAAATGGACGAGTTTTGATTCCGATAAAAGCATTTGGTTTCAAGATATTCTTACTTTTTCGGAAATTATAAACAAAAGCGTTTCAGATAAAAACGATTCGGTAAAAAATACTTTAATCGAAATTTTACATCAAGCTAATCTTCAAAATCCAACTATTTTAATTGAGCAAGGATATGAAATCGAAACCCATTTAACATTTCCAAGAAATTGGGGTTTAGGAACTTCTTCTACACTCATTAATAATATTGCCCAATGGTTTCAAATTGATGCATTTGAATTATTAGCTAAAAGTTTTGGCGGAAGCGGTTACGATATTGCTTGTGCCCAAACAAATGCACCTATTATTTACCAATTAGAAAACGAAATCCCCAACTTTAAAACCGTCTCATTCAATCCTACTTTTAAGGATCAGATTTATTTTGTGTACTTAAATCAAAAACAAAGTAGTAAATCGGCAATCACAACTTATTTAACGCAACGTCATAAATCGCCTTCGATTTGTTCAAAAATAAATACGATTACGCAGGAAGTTGTTCACTGTACAAGTCTGGATGCGTTTGCACAATTGATGGAATACCACGAAATATTATTGAGCGAAGTACTAGAAACCACCACAATAAAAGAACAATTATTCCCAGATTTTGAGGGAGTAATTAAAAGTCTTGGTGCTTGGGGAGGAGACTTTATCATGGTACTTTCAAAAGATGATCCGAAACAGTATTTTACTGAAAAAGGCTATGCTGTAGTTTTAAAATATGATGAGGTTGTGTTATAAAAAATTAGTTCAAATCTATTGTAGACTAATATCTACTATCATTTTTTTACAATAAATAATTATTCTTTTTATGAAAATTGTATATATTTGCTGTTGATTTAAAATTAATTACCCATCTTAACAATGCGAATAGTACTATTTTTTTTGTTTGTAGTTTCTGCATCAGCGCAATCGCTTCATCATCAAATGATTAGCGCACAAGGCGGAGGTGTTGTTACTAATTCTGGTATTACAGTAAATTACACTGTAGGGCAGCAATCGGTAACTAGCACTTCTTCAGGCACTTATGTTGTTCAGCAAGGATTTCAACAAAATAATTGGAGTAAAATAATTAATAACAACACTAATTCGATTCAAACTACTCTATTTCCAAATCCATTTATAGAATACATAACCTTCAGATTTTCAAGTTCGCCCGGAACTAAAGTCAATGCAATGGTTTTTGATATATTAGGGCGATTAATTCACTCTGAAGTAGTAGTTAATGAAAATAACGAAATAAAATTAAATCTCTCCCGTCTCTCCAGTGCAGAATATTTAATAAGATTAACTTCCAGTAATTATGAATATGCCACTACTATAATAAAACAATAATAAAATTAAATACCCTAAATGCAATTAATTTTAAAGCTAATTAAGATTATTTATAATATAAAATAGGTTTTTAAATACTTCAAATGCCCAACAGTAAAAAGGGCATTTTTTTATACTACAACTATCAACTATCGAAAAAAAAGTTTTTTCATTGTACAATTTCAATTAGAGTTTATAAATTTTTAAAATAGTGAGAAAAATACTTTTTTTGTTTGTATTACTTGGTGTTTCAAATGTTGAAGCGCAACAAGACGCTCAGTTTACTCAGTACATGTACAATACCGTAAATGTAAACCCGGCTTATGCTGGTTCAAGAGGCGTTATGAGTATATTTGGTGTTTATAGAGCACAATGGGTTGGCCTTGAAGGAGCGCCCACTACAAAGGCAGCTTCTATTCACACTCCAATTAATAATTCAAATGTTGGATTAGGAGTATCTGTAATTCAAGATGAGATTGGTCCTTCAGATAAAAGTACTATTTCAGCAGATTTTTCCTATACTTTAAATACATCAGAGAATTATAAATTATCATTTGGTTTGAAAGGAACAGCTAGTTTATTTAATGTTGATTATACAAAATTAAATAGATATGATTTAAATGATCCGAGATTTCAGAACAATATTGACAATCAATTTTCGCCAAACATAGGAGCAGGAGTTTACTATCATTCCGATAAATTATATGCAGGAATTTCGGTACCCTTTATTTTAGAAACCAAACATTTTAATGATAACGCTACTTCAGTGGCTAAAGAC